>JAFZXD010000270.1 GCA_017616955.1 Eubacterium sp.
ATAAGGACTCGCAGATCACGAGAGAGATATACCTTCATGTTACTGAAACTTTGAAATCAAGGGATAATAACATACTTGAAAATGCTGCCATTCTATAGTTATTTCCCCTTTATTTCCCCTCCTAATTTAACAGCACCTCGCAAACGTACTATTTTAGCCACTTTTTAGTAATATATGTTTGCACCAGACGGGTATATATTATAGTAGAAAAAAATCCTTATGTATAGTACATTTATGCTATTCATAAGGATTTTCTATACTTTTCTGTTTGCCATATTTGCCACAGTATGCTATCAATTTGAGGTTATTTCCCCTTATATTTCCCCTTATATAGAAACAGCCCACAATGCAGCAGAACCACATTGCAAGCTGTTAAGGAAAGATAACTTACTCGTTATCTTCTCTATCTTCATGAGGGATTTCCTCAAGAATGACCGAATATGTATATTGCGATTTGATGATATTCGATTCCGGGACCTGATATTTCTCGGCTATCATCTTCTTTATATCTGATTGTTCCAATACGATTGCATTCTTCATTCCTCTTCATCTCCTCCGATGATATCTTAGTATTCTTCCTTTGTAAGTCTTCCCAGCTCATAGAGATGATCAATCTGAGCCTTATTCCATTTTTCTGGATAATACTTCTTAGCCATGTCATATACTGCTTTACTCATTGATTATATCCTCCTCTTCTGGTAATAATTCCGGATGATCGCAAGCGATGATGTAATCCTGGAATGCTTTGTTATTATCAGCTTCTGCAACCGCATTCTCTACATCCTTAGCCTGTCCTATCTCCATCCCTATCTTCTCGATTATACTGTTTTTCATCTTCAATCTCCTTCCATTTATCTTGATACCACTTATTCATCGCTTCAATCAGCTTATGAGTATTCCCGAATCTGAGAGAAGCTTTCCAACTTTTGAAATAGACATCTACATCCCTTTTTCTTCTTTTATCATTCAAGGTGAGAAGCATCATCCTCTTCATTTTTCTTTTAGCATGAGAGATTGATTCCGGCTTTACTGTAGCAATAACTTTCCCTGTATCGAGAAGTCTGTAATCATATCCCAAAAATGCAATTTTATTTGTAATCGGCTGGATGAATGTTTTTTCCGGATTCAATGCCATATCCTGATTTTTGAGGATATTCTTGATTTCGCAATGTGCTTTTTCAAGATACTCCTTATCTGGATGAAGCAGAACAAAATCATCCATGTATCGGATATAATATTTGATTCGGAGCCTTTCTTTGATGTAATGGTCCATTTTATTCAAGGCTAATATGCCGATATTCTGAATTGTCTGCTCTCCTGGATTAAATCCTATATCTCCGGGATGATAGTCAATCTCAGCTTGAATTAGTTCATCAGTTAATGGATCTACATACTGGGTAACCATATTTTTGACAAACTTTCTATTCATATTTGGATAATAGCCTTTGATATCACAAGTGAGAGCATAGCCTTCTATTCCGTTCTTTCTATAGAAATCCCGGATGAAGTCTCTGAATCTCTCTCTTGCTGACAGAGTTCCCTTTCCCTTTTGACAAGCGAAATTATCGGGAATCAGTGATCTGGTGATTTGAGGATATAAAGCATTATCATTGAAGCTTCGGATGTATATCCTATCTCTGAAATGAATACTCATTATTTCTCTGACCTTTGGCTCAGTAATCATGAAGAACTTTGGTTTTCTTTTCTGATAAGTGCCGTCAGAGAGTTCTTCTTCCATTTTCAGAAGCTCGGTATTCCAGTTGTGAATATAGTATCCAGTTGTTGACTTCCATCCAACTCCCTTTTTACATTTTTGAAGAGAGTTGAATAATGCATCGTATCCGATTATATCTTCGATTTTGGTTGTGGTTTCTATCAAGTATCTAACTCCTATCCCGCAAGATATTTGTATCTTAATAGTCTGTTTATCCATTCACTCATGGAAGGGTTTTCGGTTCCTTGCGTATCTTTTTGATATTGCAACTATACTATGTATAGTCCATCTGAATATCCTACTACCCAATCAAGGGGCGAGCCTATTGCCGTTGTTCGCGTTGTTGTTGTTGACGTTGCCCGAAGTGTTCACATTCCAAACATTATTAGCGTTGCCACGGTTAGCCGACCGGAGCCAGCGGTTGCGAGCCGATCAACCTACAACCCATATCTTTTTACTTCGCTTTTATACCATCTTTCGATGGAATTCTGAGCCTCAACTGTCATTTTAGTCCAGTGTCTGACTCTGGAAGCTTTAAGATGAAATAGTTTTTGTGAGATCATGATGTCTGAATGAAGATCTTCGCATAATATCAGACTTTCTCTTTCGAGTTTTATCCTGGCATGATATCTTTCTGAGAGTTCAACAGGATCTTTTGTTCTCATATCGATTTTATTTGCAACTCTGCATTTGTGATAAATCATGCAAGTTTCTTCTGCAATCTTATCTATCATCTTCTGATACCTCAGAATGAATATCTTTTCATTCGTCAGAATCTGACAGGTATATGATACTAGATTCAATATGATATCCAAAGTATTAAATCTTGATACTGACTGTTCATTTTTTCTAACTGACATCTTATCTCCTTAATCATGAAAGAAAATTTATAATGACCGCCCGAGCAGGGATGCTCGGAGCGGATTGTATCGATTATAGACCGATACGCAAGCAAGGGGCGAGCCTAAGGCCGTTGCCCGCGGTGCCGTCGTAGACGTAGCCCGAAGTGCTCACATTCCAAACATTATAAGCGTTGCCACGGTAAGCCGACCGGAGCCAGCGGTAGCGAGCCGTTGTCTGTGCTGCCAGATCGTACTTGATCAGCCTTGCGTATGTAGCTCCAGTTGATGCCGGAGTAGTCCTTCCGAGAAGTCTCTTATAATATTCCCAATATTCACCCTCTCCGCTTATCTGAGGGTTAATGTAAGACTGTTCCAGGCTGATCAGAAATACGCGGTCATAAGTCTCATCCATTCCTCCGAGTGGTGTATCGCCTGAATTAAATACATTATTCCTTGCTGTGGTTACTTTGGTAACCTGCATATAATGCAGCAGCTCCGGATCAAATCCCTTCAAGAATCCATCTTTTGTATCAGCGTATGCAGGTTTTACATCCCATTTATGCTGCTGCGTCCACCATGAGCCTGCTGCCTTATCACTGTTAAGATATTGGCGAACTGCAGAATATTTCCATCTATTATATCCTAATACTACGCAATGCCAGTAATTCAGATCTCCGGTTCCGTCTGTCTCTCCGAGACTTGTTCCGGTTGGATTTTCTGTTACAACAGTAAATGCAAGAGCTTCTCCTGTTTTATCAGCTCCATTTGCAAATATTCCGAGTGTACAGTTCTCGATTGCTGCATTGTATCCACCGCTCTTTTTTCTGATCTGCTTTCCTGCTGTCAGGTCTTCGGTAAGAGTGAACTGAACATATTTTCCATTATTATTTCCCCATGCATCATTCACTATTTTAAAGTAGTAATCTCCTGCTGCGAGATCACTTGCTGATGCATATATTGCCTCTGGATCGTCATATACACAATCGAATGGAAGAACATAATGCGATTCAATATCCGCGACTTTGATATCTTCCTGATCTTCAAGCTTAGCAGTCTCAAGGTGGCATAGATTGAATCCCATAGTATAGTTATTTGATCCATCTGCCCATGCAAGATTGATCCTGTCACCATAATCCATTACTTCCAGAAGCTCATCATTCTTGATAAGCTCCGCAACAGCTTCCAGATTAGTTACAAGCTCTGCCCTCTTATCTGCAGCCAATAAATCTATAGCTGCATTCTGATGAGCTATCAAATGGTTCAATGCATCAAGCTGAGCATTAATTACCGGTACTCCCTGTAGTGCCATATTTTAAAATCCTCCTTTATTTAATCCTCTCCATCATCTACATAGACATAGAATAATCCGTTATCATCTACCATCAAATTGTTAGCGAACAAATGAGGTATATCCATCTTTCCTGTTCCAATAATGGAATCAACCGCCATGACTGCTCCGGATGGAAACTGAGTATATTCTCTCGTTAGATTTCTTATTCTGATTGTTTCTTCATAAATAGGTTCCGCCATATATATGCCCTCCTTACACTCTTATATACTGACCGAGTTCATTTACAAATACCGCTCCAGGTGTTCCCAGACAATTAAAACCAATCCTACTCTTTAAGCATTCAATATAAATATCATTTTCAGCATTGTCATTAGTTATGTAAAATCTGACTTCTTCATCTTCGTCTCCACGATTTATAACCATAAAATCGTAATCGGTCCACGGAAGAGCTTTCAATCCATTTATATAAACGAAAAAGATATCATTATCTTCATATTTATATCCGGTCGGAGCAAATTGATAATATGCCGGTGATCCGCTCTTACGCGTTGGAGATTCCTCATAATTCTGGATAGTAGTCTGCACTCTTAATTCTCCAACCAGATCATCAAACCACTCCTGAAAAGCTGCCTGCATATCCGTATAGTATGCATTAAAGAGATCCACCCACTGATTATACAGAGTTGAAATATCAAGTTGTGTGATCAGTCCTGTCACCCATCCACAATCATCCGTTGATCTTGCATCTTCTATGTTAGTGCCTGATATAGTAGAAGAAGCAGCCGGAACGGTGACATACGCAAGAGCAAGCTCCCATATTGATTCATTCTGTGTCAATGATGGTTTATCTGGTGTTGGTGCTGGTTCTCCATCAACCGTGGATATCTCCATAAGACGATTGACGTTATCAAGTCTCATTACTACTACAGTAATTCGATTAAGAGTTGCATGGCTTCCGGTTATCGGAACCGAAATGACGGCATCATTATCTATCCACTTGCAATCAATCACTCCTCGGCCGGAACCGACATTGACATTCATGCCATCTCCTGCAGTGACTACTAATCCCGATCCGACTGATTCAAATACTCCGTTTCCGATCAGTCCTTTGAAGTAACTAGACATCTGATCAGCATCGTATTTTCGATCTCCATTTTCAGAATTAAAAAATCCGTATGTTATCATTGTATAACCTCCCATTCTGAGAATGTCAGCTCTGAATTGATTCCATTCTCATCTTCTGCGTATACTATTCCGATAATTCTTGCATTCGCATTGATCCCGATTTCAGTTTTGACGGTAACTATATCTCCTAAAAAATAATCTTTATTGAGCTTATATATTCCATCAGATTCTATCTCAGCAGTGAAATCAAGAAGCTTCTGCTGGTTAAGTTCCTGCTTTGCTTCGCCTCTTAATACTTCCCGATATTCCTGTTCTGAAAGACTTGTATCTCCTTCTTTTGAACTCAGCGAAGAATCAATATATTTTTCAAAACGATTGAAGCCTGTCGGTTGATTATCTGCCGGATAATATGTATTTTTTCGTTTTCCGGCATTTGGTGAATCATCCGGATATTCTTCACCATAGATATAGACCATGTTCTTAAAATTCGTAACATCCTTCTGATAAGTCGATTTATACAGATTATCAAATTCCTTTGAAAAGATAATCGGCATATTTATACTCTGACTCACAGATCTATCTTCACCTTTCAGGAATGCAAAATGATAACTTCCATATTTAATATAGACATCCCATCCCCATCCATATTCCCGGCATTTTTCTTCAAGCCATTCAGCAAAATTTTCTCCGAGAACCTGAACATCAATTTGATTCGTAAATCCTATCGCTGAATCTAATCCAAATCCAGGTATTAATCTATTAGTTGTTGTAATAAATATGGAAGTTATCAGATTTCTGATCTGCGTCTCAGCGTTCCCCTTGAGATTTTTCGCAGGAGTAAGAACTCTCTTCCTGAACAAGTCATTTTTGAGTCCCTTTCCGATTACTCTCATAATTATTCCGTTATCGATATCATATTCGATAATGACCGTCTGAATTGCCATGACATTATGCATCTCATCATTCTTCCAGTCGATTTCTCTTACCAGGTATGATCCTTCTTTCAGAAGTCTAATATTTTCTTCGGAATAGGCCGTCACCAACTCAAAATAGCTCTGGCCTTGAAATTCTATATTCCATATCAAAGATTGATATACTTCCAGCATTCCGATAGTTGACACATTAGAATCTGCAGCCGGATAATCAACCCTTGAATCTCTTAATACATATATCATCTATACTCCCTCATATAATGTATTGATGTATAATACTCCATTTAAGAATTGAGCATTGCCTTCCGCATTTGTACATAATAGCTGAATAACATTCTCACCCGGAAGAATCTTCAAAAATGTGCTTCCAGTCATCATCCTTCCGATTGCATTTGATACAACTCCCAATGCATTTCGAATTGATATGCTCTTTTCTTTATCAATAGTATCGATGATAAGCTCTTCTCCCGGAGACAGATTTCCGGTGATTCCGATATATTCTCCGGTTGAGACATTGACAATCTTGACATTGCTGCAAGTCAGCTCCGCCCTAATTGATGCAATCATTCCCGATGCAACATGACCATGATTGAATATAGTCTTATTTCCATAGATATCTATTTCGCTGAATGGGATTGGTTCTTCAATCTCAAATGGAAATTCAAATAGTTCAATCGTATTTCCAATATCTAGGCCTATATCAATCATATCCTTCCAGTAAGGATCTGGGCATCTGAATACTATGACAGCCTTCTCTTGTATGTCGAAGTAACTTATCGGCATACTTTGTAGGTATCCATCAATATATACGTCTTTTTGACCATTACTGAAAAATATGCGATGTCTCTGTTTGATCTTCAAATAATTATAAAGCATCAATCTGTTATCTTCTGCCGGACCATTAATAGCTAATACTATAGTCAAAACTCTAGGCTCAGCTTTCGCAGAATTGAACTTTGTGCCATCCATCCCGAATACTTCATTTTCATTAATTCGTGCATCTATAGGAGACAGACCATCAATCTCCTCCACCGTATAACATGATGAAGATGTCAGATCTATCTCTCTGTTATATTCATTTCTTATTCTTAAAGAAAACATTTGAATCTCCTATAATATGCTCTTAAGCAATGCAATCTGCTGCCTTCTTGCCTGGTATGTTTCCAGAGCTGATAAGCTCTTCGGACTGTTATTAGTCTGATTTAGGTTATAATTATTTGTTACATTTGATACGTTTGAATAATATCCTGTTTCTGAGCTTGTTGGGATTGACAGATTTTCTCTAGCTGTAAAGGTTGAATCCTTAAGGCCTGCAATGAGTCCATTCCCAGAGTTTTCCATCAAGTTATTAATAGAATTTCTGGCTTTTGATGCCATATTCTTAAAGCCTTTAACAAATGCACCCTGCCCCAGTCCAGATACTGCATTTTCCGCTTCTCCCGACATACTTTCTATGCCATCTATGAATCCAGCCACTAGATCAACTCCACTTTTCTTAGAATCTTGATCAAGTCCTGATACTGCATCAAATGCAAGTCTTGTGGCTGCAGCTACTACATTTTTGGTCATGTCTGTTATTCCCAGCTCATAACCCTCACCGAAATATTGACCGCTCAATCTCGTAAGCTTTGATGGTGAGCCTTCTTTCTGGCCTTTTTTCAGAGCTTCAAGTGCTTTTTTCGCCATGTTAAAGGCTGCAGACCATACATCGTTTGTTTTGTTTTGGATACCATTAACAAAGCCCTGTCCAAAGTTTTCACCGGAAGACTTCGTATCTCCAGATCCACTCTCCAATGCACTGTTGGCATTTTCTCCCATACTCTTTGCAGATGCTGCAGACTTACCGGAGTTGCTATCAATTCCACCTGCATATTCATCAGCAAACTGGTTTCCTTCTTTTGCCGGAGCATCTCCTGGTTTTGCACCTTCGGCAGCTGCATTTGCAAGTGATGCACCGCTGTTCTTTGCAGCCTGCTTGTTCGATTCGGATCCAACCTCACTTGCATATCCTGATCCGGTCTCTTTTCCGTACTTTTTAGCCTCATCAGGAGCCTTCGCAAGTTCATCCTTAGCTTTTTTGACCATCGTTTCTGCCTGCTTGCGAGTTTCTTCAGATACTCCCGGAGTGCCGTCCTTGATAGCCTGCTCAATCAGTTTTAGATTTTCCTCATAATCCTTGACCTGCTTCTCAAGTGTTTCCTTCGTAGCTGTTTCCGCAGTCTGGAAATTATAAACCATGTTATCCATGGCCTCATTTATCTTTGATGCATCTCCACTGATGATCGCACTTGATAGACCTTCATAATTCTTTATAGTTGACTGATAGCCTTCATAAGTGCTTTTTGCTTTCTCATAGGCTGTTCGAGTTTCTCCAACCGCTCCCTGTGCTGAGTGGAGTTCATCTTCTGTCTTTTTTAATGTGCTGTTATAAGCCTTCTGAATATCATCAGCATCACCGCATATGTCATTTAGTTCAGCCCACTTCTCTGCTCCAAGACTCTGAAGTTCAGTAAGTCTTGATTCAGCATCATTCATCTCATCGACATTTGCCTTGTATATTTTTCCAGCTTCTGTCATTTCGGTGAGAGCAGTCTTGCTATTCTTAACAGCCTCTGTGTATGCTTCTTCGGAAGCTGTGAGGACTGCTTGAGCTTCTTTTTTCTGAAGCAATTCATCAATAGCATCTATCTCTTCCCGATAATTATCAATAATGCCATCAGTCAATGTTATTTCAGTTCCAAGAGCATCATTAAGAGTGCCGATTATAAAGTTGGCTCTGTCCTCATAGCCTTCTTTAACTTTTCCATTCTCATCGACCAGCGTCTCAAGTTCTTCCTTAAGTTCTCCGTAATGAGCATATTCTTCCTGAATGCCAGCAATGTTTTCCTTCCGCTCTGCTTCCATATTGCGGTAAGCTTCAGTCATTTCGTTGATTGAATCAACGTGTTTCTGCTCTTCCTCAGTAAGTGTTGGAAGCTGTTCTTTGTATTCGTCATCGGTACTTATCAGCCATAATACTGCAGCGGCAAGACCTGCGACAGCTGCTGTGACCGCTCCGATTACGTTTGCACTCTGAGCAGCGTTAAGAAGTTGCTGTGCTGTTGTAGCTCCTTCGGTTGCTGTCTTAAGTGTCTGGAATGTCTTGACCAGTCCTACGATCATGCTTATGAACGAGGTTATCTTGTTCACCGCAAAGGTTGCTATCAGAACTGTTCCGACAGCTTTTACTATGGTCATTATTCCATCGAAGTTGTTGATCAAGCCAGTGAGAAGCTTTGCAATCGTGGTGATAACACCCTTGATGGTGTCCTTAATTGCCGGAGCATTCTGTTTGATTGCATTCATAACGTCCTTGAACGCATCTTTTATAATTCCGAGCAGTTCATCTATATCTTCACTATTTTCATCGAGCATTTCTGATATGTACTGACCAACCTCTGCCTTCATTCCCTGGAATGTCAGCTTTATCTTATCGGAAGCATCGAGTGTTGCATCGTAGGTCTTATCGAGGTTGCCTTCGTAGTCTGTCATTGCATTTCCGAGATCCTCGAAGTTGAGTCTTCCGGAAGCACAAGCCTCTGCGATTGCAGGACCTGCCTTAGTTCCGAACAGCTCCATCGCTGCAACTGTCTTTTCTGAATCGGATGTCGATGCAGCCATGGTTGCTTGGAGTTCCGCAAGAGCATCCTTGGTTGATGTTCCTTCTTTCGCACTATTTGCCAGAGCCTTTTTGAGTCCCTGCATTACTGTATCCGCATCAACTCCGGCAAGCTCAAGCTGTCCTAGGAATGTTGTGGCTTCATCAACGCTGAATCCCATATCCTTCAGAGAGGCTGCGTTTGTTGTCAGCGAAGAAGTAAGCTTATCAACTGAAGCTTCTGTGGTCTGACCTGTTGCATTCAGCAGATCAAGGAATTTATCAGCATCCTCCATCGAAATGCCCCAGGCAGTCATTGCTGAGTAAACGTTATCGATTGAGGTTGAAACATCTGTATTGTTCAGCTGTGAGAATTTCAGCATCTTTTCTGAGAAACTCTGAAGCTCATCTCCGGATAGACCAAACTTTGTGCTAATCTCACCAATCGCATTCGCAATATCGTTTGAATCTGCAACTATATCCTTTGATACGTTCACATATGTGTCTCTTAATCCTTCAAGCTCTTTTCCGGTTGCTCCGGTCTTCGCTATCATCGTATCTTCAGCAGCATCGAACTCTTCATAAGCTTCCTTTGCAGCACTAGCAAGGTCCTTGAATCCACTAATCATTGCTTTGATTCCGGTTGCTACAAGATCAGCCATGACAGCCTTCATCGTGGTGAAGCCATCATCAAGATCCTTGAGATTCTTATCAGCATCCTTCATTGAAGAACCAGACTCATCTAACTCATCGGAAAAACGTCCAGTTCCTTCCTTGCAGTCCTTCAGATCCTGCTCGTAAGTTCCAAGCTCTTTCTCGGTCTTGGCAACAGCTGCTTCCAAGTTATTAAGCTTGATCTTGGCTCTGTCTGCCTCTGCGGAGTTCTCTCCGTAAGCTTCCTTGGTCTTTTCCCATTCTTCCGTTGCAAGAGCCACCTGAGTCTTCTGAGCCTTCAGGATAGAATTAAGTTGTTTGATCTTAGCCTCAAGACCATCTGCGG
>JAFZXD010000271.1 GCA_017616955.1 Eubacterium sp.
AGACCAACAAGACTTCTGTTTACATTATTCAGAACCATCTCAGCAACTTCGAGTGTAGGCTCATCCGTAACTCTGAGTCCATTCTGGAAATGTGTCTCCATTCCGAGTTTATCGATCCATTTGCTTATCTCCTTACCACCACCGTGAACGATGATCGGCTTAAATCCAACCAGCTTAAGAAGTGCAACATCTCGGATAACATTATACTTCAGGTTTTCGTCAAGCATAGCCGAACCGCCATACTTTACTACTATCTTCTTACCGTTAAACTTCTGTATATATGGCAGAGCCTCTATAAGAGTCTGTGCCTTTTTCATTACCTCTTCTATATCGTCATTCTTTGTCATCATAGTTCCCCTATCCTCTTTTTCTTTATTATGAGCGATAATCCGCATTTATTGTTACGTATTCATGGGTCAGATCACATCCCCATGCTACTGCTTCGTATTCTCCGTCGTGTATATCACAGATAGCAGTGATCTCATCCGGTGAAAGAATTCTGAGTGCTTCTTCCTCAGAAAATTCAGGGAGCTTTCCCTGAGATATGAGCTTTATCGAACCGGCACCGCTTTCCATGATAATATCTGTCTTATCAGGATCAAACTTTGCGCCCGAATATCCCATAGCACAGAATACTCGTCCGCAGTTTGCATCTCTTCCGTATATCGCTGCCTTTGTAAGATTAGATGTGATAATAGACTTGGCAAGTGTCTTTGCCGTCTTATAATCAGGAGCTCCCACTACCTTAGCCGTGAAAAGTCTTGTTGCTCCCTCACCATCCTCAGCTATACATTTAGCCAGATGCTCACATACTGTATAAAGTGCCTTATACAGCTCTTTATAATCATCTGTACATCCATCTATCGAACTTATATCCGTATCACCTGTCTCGTCTATCTGATCAAGTGATACACCAAGCATTTCAGCTGTCAGTATGTCATTTTCCGCAAGTCCGTTTGAAAGCCATAATACAGTATCATTTGTCGAAGTATCTCCATCAACCGATACCATATTGAATGTTCTCTCAATTACAGCTCTGAGCAATCTCTGTGCGAATTCTTTATCAATGTTTATATCTGAAAGAATGAATCCAAGCATGGTTCCCATATTCGGATGGATCATTCCCGACCCTTTACACATAGCACCGATATGACAAACCTTTCCGCCGATCTCGAATTCAACTGCAACTTCCTTTGGAACTGTATCGGTAGTCATGATTGCCTTTGCAGCTTCACTGGCCTCCATGAATGCATTTGCCTTTACTCCGGAAAAATACTCTGTCAGAACAGCAGATTCGGAATACGGAACTCCAACCATATTCTTTGCAAGCTCATTTACTCCATCGATTATCTTATCAACCGGAATCTGGGGTCCTATAACACCTGTCGACGCTGTAAGTACCTGCTCAGGTTTTACATCCAGAGCCACACCGACTGCATCAGCCTCTTTACGACAATTCTTATATCCTTCTTCTCCGGTGGCTGCATTTGCAATACCTGTATTAATAACTATTGCACTGGCATGGCCTCTCTCAACAACCTCCATATCCCATCTGACAGGAGCTGCCTTTACGATATTTCTTGTAAATGTACCTACAACCGTTGCAGGAACATCACTCTTGATAAGAGTAAGATCTCTCTTCTTATTTCCTGCTTTGATTCCAATATTCATGCTGGCAACACTATAACCCTTTGCAGCAAGTATTCCGCCTTCTGTTTTCTTTACCATATGCTTTTCCTTTCATCCGCTCAAGATTATTTACAGATTAAGTCCCTTAGCCTCATCACAGCCCATTACGATATTCATGCACTGAATAGCTGCTCCCGAAGCGCCTTTGCCAAGATTGTCAAAACGACTTGCAACCACAATACGTTCATCATTTCCGGTAACAAAGATTTCCATACCATCCCAGCCTGCACAAGCATCTGAGAATATCTCTCCACCTGCTTCAACGTCTGCTCCAAATGGCATGACCTTAATAAACTTTTCACCCTTATAATAATCAGCCAGATAGTTTCTTATCTCTTCAGGTGTTTTTTTCTGGGTCATCAGATCAGTATAAAGTGGAATCTGAACGATCATTCCGCTATTATAATTCGTTGTCATCGGACAGAACAGAGGTTCACGCTTTAATCCCGTAACAGCTTTCATCTCTTTTAAATGCTTATGAGCCTGTCCCCATGCATACATACGAGCCGAATCGTACTTTGCATCTCTACCTTCTTCTTCATACTTTCCGATCAGCTTCTTTCCGCCACCACTGTAACCTGATACTGCGAATATTGACACCGGATAATCCTCCGGAAGAATGCCACCCTTTACAAGTGGATAAGCAAGTCCTATAAATCCGCTCGCATAGCAGCCCGGTACCGCGATACGCTTACCGCTTGCTATAGCCTGTCTATGATTCTCCGAAAGCTCCGGGAAACCATAAGCCCATCCCGGTTCAGTACGATGTGCAGTAGATGCATCTATAATCACAGTATCCGGATTATCACATAATTCAACTGCCTCTATAGCTGCCGCATCAGGCAGACATAAAAATGTAATATCAGAAGCATTGATAAACTTCTTAATCTCCTCCGGATCCTTACGTTTGTCACTGTCGATCTTCAAAAGCTCTATATCATCTCTTACCTGAAAGCGTTCAAAGATTCTGAGACCTGTTGTCCCCTCGCTACCGTCGATAAAAACTTTCTTCATTTTTAATCCCTCCTTTGCACGCTTTTTTCTTATTTTGAAAATGTATACTCCCTAGGATACTCCACACCTCAGATAAATACAACCCCTTTTTTAGGGTTTTATGCAAAAAGTCATGTATATTTTGTCATTTTTATGCATATTATGCGTACTTTTTACGAATATGCTAGATATCTGTGTATATTATCTGAATATTTGTTGATTTTACTGACATTTTTTTCTTGAATATAAGAATCTTCTTGGTACTTCATATGTAGAGCTATGCTTGATCAGGAACGCGAGAGCAAATAATCGCAACTATCATATAAACACGAAAGCCGATAGCTGAATATTCAGCCATCGGCTTTTTTGATTGCTGTGAGCAATACTTTTTCGTCTATTCTATTCCCAGTTACGAACAGCATCGTTATAGTATTGAATCATTACCGGTTTGGTAAGATGGTTTATCTCTATCTTATCATCTTCTCTCGGACTCTCGTCCTTTCCGAAGCTGAAAAGCGCCGGGATATTCTCATTTGTCAGATACTTTGTTTCGATTCCGTTCTGAAGGATGATCTTCTCAGTATCCACTTTAGTGCCCTCTTCGGTCCCTATAGTATACTCGTTATTGGTTTTAACAGCCATATTGAAACCCCAATCACCAAATGCAGGTACCTGAAGATGATATGGTGCAACTGCAAATCCTTCACTCTGAAGAGTCTTTGTTATACACCAGAAGGATTTAGTTGCATAATACGGACTTGTGGACTGGACATTTATAACGCCTTTATCTTTGAGGACATTTCCACACATTCTATAGAATATATTGGAGTAAAGCTTTGCCAGCGCTTCATTATTGGGATCAGGAAGATCAACTATAACCACGCCGTATTTCCTATCGCATTTCTCCAAATACTCGTAGGCATCCATATTTATGATATCTACTCTGTCACTATTGAGAGAGTTTTCATTCAGGTCTGTTATAAGATCATTCTCGCTGCAAAGCCTTGTCATCTCCGCATCCAGATCTATCATAGTGATATGCGTCTCCGGATACTTCAAAAGCTCCCTTGCAGCCATCCCGTCTCCTCCTCCAAGGATAAGAACTTCGCTTCTATCTTCAGCGACGCTCATCGGAATATGTACAAGCGCCTCATGATATCTGTATTCATCAACGGATGAGAACTGGACATTTCCATCTATAAAGAGACGTATATCATCTTTGTGCCTCGTTACGACTATCTTTTGATACTGCGTCTGTTCCGACATTATCACCGCATCACGGTAGAGGCCACCCTCTATATACCTGCTTATATTCTCAGATATCAGCATTCCGAGTATCATCGTTATCATAAGAAGTACAGTAACCAGTTTATAATATCTCGAACCCCTGATTCTCCTATGATATTTAAAAACTATAAGACAGGCACAGATAAGATTAAATGTACCCGAGAGAAATGCCGTAGCAAAAAACCCGAGTTTAGGCATCAGCAGAAGCGGAAATGCTATCGAACCGATAAGTCCTCCGACATAGTCAAAGCTGAATAAACTAGAGAGTGTTATCCTCAGATCTTTATTGTCTCCCTCTATAATTCTTGTGAGAATCGGAATCTCAGCACCAACAAGCGTTCCTATCAGTATGATCTCCACATACATTACCAGCTCATAAGATTCCAGATGGAGATTCGCTAAAAAAAGAAGAAGTGAGCTGAGTCCTCCCAGAATACCCACTCCAATCTCGATATTCACAAACCAGTTAAACAGATCTTTCTTTATGTACTTTGACAGAAATGATCCGAATCCCATAGCAAACATATAAAGTCCTATGGTAACCGAATACTGCAGGGTGCTGTCACCCACAAGGTAAGAGCTTACCGCACTTATTATCAGCTCGTAAACCATAGAACAACCTGATATGATAAGCGTGGTAAGCATTAATAGTCTGTAACTTTTCATCTATGCAATAACTCCACTTATTACAAGTCCAAGTCCCACAAGCATTCCGAAAACCATAATTCCGGCTGCTACATTTCCATCACCGACTTCCTTGTTAAGGTCATATTTCCTATTGATAAACTTAAGGATAAGATATCCTATCATGAGAAATGCAACACCTATTGCATAGCAGAACATAGTGCTTAAGATACTGCCGGCAACTGTGCTCTCATCAATAAAGAATCCCGAATCTGATGATGCGATAGCAGTTCTTATGATAATACCTATGGATATATACGCACCCGCTGATATCCATCCTATAGCTTTATTTCCCTTCTTTATCTCTTCAGGAAACGAACAAGGGATCACAAGGTCGATACAAAAACTACCCAAAAGCATAAGGATAATACCTAAAAGTGAAAATAAACTAATATTTAAAAATTCTGTAACCATCGTATAAACCTCCAATATATTACTTTCCGCTGCTTAATCCACCACCATCCGAGCTTCTCGAATCAATACTGGACTGTCGTACATTTCCGGAATATGAATTCAGCTCGTTGGATGAACTGTAATCTATCGTACCGTCTGAATAACCTGTGTACGAAGAATGCTCACTTCCGTATGACGAAGTGTCACTGCTATATCCTTTGGAATAATAGTAACGCCTGTAGTACCTTCTTGTTCTCGCCCTCGAACGATATGGTTCCTTATCCGTTGTATAAGCATACTTTCTCGTCGAAACCTGAACATAAACCTTCTCATCTTCTCCCATATAGATGATACAGTATTCCTTCTTGGTAAGAATGGCAACCGTGGAGTCACCTTTCTCATCATTCTGCTGGATGGACTCCGTATTACCGTTTATACCATCTATAATGTCATGCGCCACCGCCTGAAGGACTTCTTGTTCGGAACCCGTCCCCGGCGACGTACACTCATATACATCGGCTTTTTCTTTTCCGTCTCCCGTTATAGATGTGGAGTACGTATACTTATTACTATTCTTCAGATATGTGGAAATCTTTTTATTCATGGAAAAGAATCCGGATATTGAAGATGCCGCTGCCGAAAGGCCCCATACCAGTAAGAATATTATCGTAACCAGTATACTTCCTATATTATTGCCCTTACCTCCAAAGGAACGAGGAATCTTTTCATCATCCTTACCGAACTCCCAGGGATCCAGGTAATAACCGCTTGAGTACTCAACTCCGTCATCCCAGTACTCAAGAGATACGATCAATTCTTCAGTGGAATCTTCGTATTCCTGGAATTCGGCTACATCACCAACCTGAACATCAACATCTCCGGTACAATCTATAACTTCTTCTGTTCCCGAATCAACCAAATGATATCCCATCGTACTTGCTCCGGGATTAGCCTTCGAGAGAGAATACTCTTTATAGTAATTGTCTACCGATAGCCAGCGTTCAGCAGGCTGTGACACAGCCCTCAATCTGTATTCGTCCCAGGTCTTTCCATCAGATCTGTTCTTATATGTAATCTTTCCGATTATATCGTAATAATCTCCGTCGACTTTTATAGCTTCGCCGACATAGTATTGTCTGTTTGCCATATGAACACTTAACCCTCTTTTAACCCTTTTCCAATAACTCGTTCACAGTTTCCAATCTTAACTTCTTTTGCCTCAAACTCTTCTTTCAGAAGTTTTACTATACTTTCAGTTACTTCATCGCCACATGAAAATACATCAACCGCCGCATATCCATACTCAGGCCATGTGTGAACTGAAAAATGAGACGTAGTTATAACTGCAAAATAAGTAATACCGATAGGTTCAAACTTATGGACACATTCATCCACTATCTCAGCCCCTATCTCATGTATTGCCTTTGCCGCTATCCTCTTAATCTCTTCCTGACTGTTTAAAATTTTTACATTGCATCCGTAAAGGTCTGCGAATATCTGTTTTGCCATATTTATTCTCCCCATACCACAAAATTTTACCTTATATGATAAAAAAAGTAAAGTAGCCGGGACGTTTCCCATAAAGCAAAAAATGAGTCACAGGATCACTTCCCATGACTCATTCTA
>JAFZXD010000272.1 GCA_017616955.1 Eubacterium sp.
GAGGTGGAAGTCAGTTCCACTTCATCCTTGGTCAGGAGTTCTAAACAAAACATAGGGAATTTCTCTATATCTTATAGGGAAATTTCTTTTGTTTAAAGACAAAAATTGAATAATTTTGCAATCGGTAATATTGCCAGTTATCTAAAAAACAACAATTATGAAATCAAGAGTTCTATTAATAACAATGCTTTTAGGAATGCTTTCATTTGGTGTCAGCACCTCATGCAAAGCCCAGAAATTTGCTCTTCTTGATATGGAATATATACTTAAGAATATTCCTGCATATGAACGTGCTAACGAACAGTTGAACCAGGTTTCAAAGAAATGGCAAGCAGAGGTAGAGGCACTCAATCTTGAAGCATCTACTATGTATAAGAATTACCAGAACGAGGTTGTATTCCTTTCTCAGGAACAGAAGAAGGCAAAGCAGGAGGCTATTATGCAAAAAGAAAAAGAAGCTTCTGAGCTCAAGAAAAAGTATTTTGGTCCTGAGGGTGAACTTTTCAAGAAGCGTGAATCTCTGATGTCACCAATTCAGGAAGAAATATACAATGCCGTAAAAAGTATATCAGAATTGAGAGGTTATTCAATGGTTATAGATCGTGCTTCTGACAATGGTATGATATATGCTTCACCAAAGATTGATATCAGTAGGGAAGTGCTTGAAAAACTTGGATATAACGTTCAATAGTGCGTTGGATTATTAATAATTCACAATATTTTGCCGATAATGGCGAATAAATTTTGATGTTTCGCGCTTTTATACTAACTTTGTAGCCGGTTTTACAAAGTAAACCAGATTTTTCCGGAAAGTTCAGATAATCCGGAGATAATAATAACGAATAAAAATAACAATAATAAAACGACAAAGAAAATGAAAAGACTTATCATCATTATGATGCTTTTTGCTCCAATGGCTGTAATGGCACAGAAGTTTGGACATGTTGATTCACAGAGCATAATGACTACACTCCCTGAGATTGCAAAGATCAATGGTGAGCTTCAGGCTACTGCCCAGCAATTTGAGAACGAACTCAAAGCTATGCAGGATGAAATCCAGCGCAAGGCTGATGAGTACGATAAGGCAAAGGCTACTATGAATGCTACAACTCAGAAGGAAACAGAGGCATCTCTTCAGGAGATGTACCAGAAGATGCAGCAGACATATGCTCAGAATCAGCAGGAACTTCAGAAGCAGCAGCAGGAAAAGATGGCTCCAGTATATCAGAAGGTACAGACAGCTATCCAGAACGTAGGTAAGGCTGGTCAATATACTTATATCTTCGAGCAGAGCGCTGCCCTCTATGTTGGTGCAGGTTCAAAGGATGTTACAGCTGAGGTAAAGGCTGAACTCAACAAGCTTAAGTAAACGACATACGACATACAGGGCAGGTCACTTCAGTCGAAAAACTGAAGACCTGCCCTTTTTTGTTTATAGATTAGTGCTTAAAGATCATGAAAAAATATCTACTCCTTTTATTTGTATTTTTTATAATGCTTCCTATCAGCGCACAGCAGATGAGAATAGGTTATTTCAGTTACGATGCTGTGCTCAAAGCTACACCTGAATATGTAAGTGCAAAAGCAAGCATAGAGAATCTGAAAAAGCAATATGACTCTGAGATACAGTTTGCAGAGAAGGACTTCAATGAAAAATATGAGAATTTCATTGAGAATCTAAGTGGTATGGCATCTGCTATCCGTGAGAAGCGTCAGAGTGAACTGCAGAGTATTTTAGAGCGTAACATAGCTTTTAAAAAGGAGTCAGAGAGACTTCTTGCCAAGGCAGAGGAAGAGGCATTAACTCCACTTCGTAATAAGCTTGATAATGCTATCAAGGCTTTAGGCAGTGATAATTATGTTGTTATCCTTAATACCGATAATAATGCTGTTCCATATATAAATCCTATGATAGGAGAGGATGTAACAGAAATACTAATTGATAAAATTAGATGATAAAAGGAGATAAAACCCCTGGACCTATAGGAGTATTTGATTCCGGTTATGGTGGATTGACCATACTGCAGCAGTTGCGTAAACGACTACCGCAGTATGATTTTCTGTATTTAGGGGATAATGCCCGAGCACCTTACGGACCACGCTCATTCGATGTAGTATATCAGTTCACAAGAGAAGCTGTACTGAAACTCTTCGACATGGACTGTAAACTCGTAATCCTTGGTTGTAATACAGCTTCAGCAAAGGCTCTTCGTACTATTCAGCAGAATGATCTTCCACTTGTTGATCCTGAAAGGCGTGTACTTGGTGTAATACGTCCTACAGTAGAGGTTATAGGCAATATAACCAAGACACGTCACGTTGGTCTTGTTGCCACTGAGGGAACTGTCCGTAGTGAGAGTTATACACTTGAGATAAAGAAGTTCTATCCTGATATAAAGGTATCAGGGCAAGCTTGTCCTCTTTGGGCTGCTATTGTTGAGGCTGGAGAGGCAGAAACCGAAGGTGCGGAATACTTTGTAAGAAAGAGAATAAATCAGCTTCTTGAGAAAGACAGTGAGATTGACACTATATTATTAGGTTGCACCCACTATCCTCTGCTTATGAACGCATTACGGAAATCAGTACCTGAAGGAATAAAAATTGTTTCACAGGGAGAATACGTGGCAGCAAGTCTTGAGGACTATTTGAACCGTCATAAGGAGATGGATGAAAGATGTTCCAAGAACGGAGAAATATCATATTATACCACAGAAAACCCTGAGCGATTCAAGGAATGTGCGGCTATGTTTCTCCATGAGGATGTAAAAGTGGAAAGAGTGGAACTTTAAGGCTAAAATATAATATAATCGTGCAGAATACAGCAATTTACTAACAAAAAGTAAAGTTTTATAAGCAGAAATTTGTATTTGTCAATAAAAATATGTACTTTTGCAACAGATTGTAATAAATAACAGGAAAAAAGAAGAAAATTATAA
>JAFZXD010000273.1 GCA_017616955.1 Eubacterium sp.
CTTAGAACTGGTATTTCCGGCATCTATTGCCTGCTTACACAGTAAGATTCCTATAGGCGCAAGTATTATTCCGAAACAACAAAACAGAAGCGAACAGATAGAACAGATAAGTCCTCCTAAAGCCTTTCCATCTTCAGGATACTGTTCTCCATAGTTCTGATATCCTGTCTGATATCCCGAATAGGTATTCTGCTGTGACTGATCATACGGAACCTGAACCGGTGTACCGTATGGATTGTTATTCTGAACAGGACCAGCGTAAGGATTACTCTGATTTGACGCTCCGTAAGGATTATTCTGGTCAGGCATTCCATAAGGATTACTCTGATCTCCTCCAATATTAGGATTCTTCAATTCTGAAGTAGCTCCTTCAGCCGGGTCTATCGGAGTAGGTTCTCCGGCATACGGATTTGCTGTCTCAGATGCTGTTCCTTCATATGAATTTACTGGTTCCGGTGCTGCTCCCTCGAACGGATTTACAGGTTCCGGCACTGTTCCCTCATATGGATTCACAGGCTCCGGTGCTGCTCCCTCATACGGATTTACAGGCTCCGGTGCTGTTCCCTCATATGGATTTACAGGCTCCGGTGCTGTTCCCTCATATGGATTTACAGGCTCCGGTGTTGTTCCTTCATATGGATTAAAAGGATTCATATTGTCGTTGTCCATGGATAACCTCCCTCTCATATGTTGCTATACCCATGTAGTGTATTATTAAAAGTAAAACTATAAGCATTATACCATATGCATAACATTTCTAACTATACCGAATATCGCAAGAAGCGCAGCCCAGATATAAAAGATTATCATATTCACTTTTCCGGCTTTTTTCTTTGCCTCAATTATATAAAAGAGATACGTCACTTCATATATGATATATGGCAAAGATATAAACATAAACTGATTGTGGTGAAATGCTTTTGATATATCAAGCTTCGTCAATTCTATGATCATCCTGGTAGTTCCACACACAGGACAATAGAACCCGGTAAGATGTCGAACATAACATACTAATCCAAGATGTAAGAACCTTACGACCACATAATAGATCAGACCGACAAATGCCAATATGAGTACATCTCTGATCGTCCTCTTTCTTACTTCTTTTGGAGACAGATTATCTTTATCCGAGGTCATTTTCTTTAATCCTCAATCGCGATACCGCTCTCTTAAGACTTGCTTCTGCAAGTGTATATTCTCTTATACTCTTCTTCTGAAGCATAGCTTCTCTTGCAGCGGCTTCCTTAGCTCTTACTCTTTCTTCATCTATCTCGTAAGGCCACTCTGCAGAATCAACGAGTACCAGAACATCTCCGTCCTCTATTCTCATCATGCCATCCGAAACAGACGCATCATGCCACTCACCGTCTTCCGTCTGAAATCTAAGTAATCCCGGAATGATAGCTACGACCACATTCTGATGCTTGGCAAGAACACCGTAGTCTCCGTCACAAGCGGGAACAATAAGTGAAACCATCTCGCCCTCATAGAAGGTATCATCTGCTTCAATTATCCTACACTTAAATGCATTCATTCTTATAACGTCTCAGCCTTTCTGATTGCATCCTCAAGAGTACCGACATTATAGAAAGCAGCCTCAGGCAGCTCGTCATACTCTCCGGACATGATGGCTTTAAAGCCTCTTACTGTTTCACTTACAGGTACATAAACACCGTTCATACCTGTAAACTTCTCTGCTACGAACATAGGCTGTGCCAGGAATCTCTGAATCTTACGGGCACGGCTAACTATATCCTTATCTCTGTCTGAAAGTTCATCCATACCAAGGATTGCAATGATATCCTGAAGCTCATTGTACTTCTGAAGGTACTCCTGAACCTCACGTGCAACCTTGTAATGCTCTTCTCCGACAACATCAGCCTCAAGAATACGAGATGTTGAAGCCAGCGGATCAACCGCCGGATAGATACCCTGCTCTGCTATTCTACGGCTAAGAACTGTAGTAGCATCAAGGTGAGTAAATGTTGTTGCAGGCGCCGGATCCGTAAGATCATCTGCAGGAACGTAAACAGCCTGAACAGATGTAACCGAACCGCTGGATGTTGATGTGATTCTCTCCTGAAGAGCACCCATCTCCTGAGCCAGAGTCGGCTGATATCCAACCGCCGAAGGCATACGTCCGAGAAGTGTTGAAACCTCTGAACCTGCCTGTACAAATCTGAAAATGTTATCAATAAAGAGAAGCACATCTCTATGCTGTACATCTCTGAAGTATTCTGCCATCGTAAGACCTGTAAGAGCGACTCTCATACGTACTCCGGGAGACTCATTCATCTGTCCGAATACCATCGCTGTCTTATCGATAGTTCCACTCTCCTTCATCTCGTTCCAGAGATCGTTACCTTCACGGCTTCGTTCTCCTACTCCGGTAAAGATTGAGTAACCACCATGCTCCATAGCAACGTTATGGATAAGTTCCTGAATAAGAACTGTCTTACCTACACCGGCACCTCCGAAGAGTCCGATCTTACCACCCTTTGCATATGGTTCAAGAAGGTCTATAACTTTAATTCCTGTTTCAAGTATCTCAACAGATACATTTTGGTCTTCAAACTTTGGAGCTGGTCTGTGAATATTCCATCTTGTCTGTGATGCAGTAACAGCTTCTCCTCCATCTATAGGATCACCCAGAACATTGAACATACGTCCTATGGTTGCATCTCCGACCGGTACGCTGATTCCTGTTCCGGTAGAAACAACTTCCATATTTCTGGCAAGTCCTTCACTGGATCCAAGAACGATACATCTTACCGTTCCCTGACCCAGAATCTGAGCAACTTCCATAGTCAGATCATTTCCGTCTACTTTAACCTTAAGCGCATCTCTGAGCTTAGGCATATGTTCAGATTCAAATAATACGTCTACAACAGGTCCTGAAACCTGTACTATCTTACCTCTAATCAAGACTCTGCAGCCTCCTTAATTCGTTTCTTTTTCTGGGCTTTCGCTCCAGCTGCAACCTCTGTTATCTCCTGCGTTATAGCTGCCTGTCTTACTCTGTTATACTGAACCTGAAGGTTTGCAAGCAGACTCTCTGCATTTTTGTTAGCAGAATCCATAGCAGTCATACGCGCATTCTGTTCGGCAGAAAAACTATCAACCAGTGCACCGTATATACATCCCGCAACATATCCCGGGATAACACGGTTCAAAACTTCATCTACGGAAGGATCAAAATCATAATGAACATCCCTCTCGTTCTTCTCCTCCTGCTTTGTCCAGAATTCTTGTCTGTCAAAAGGAAGAAGCCTTATCATCTTAACTGTAGTCAGGAATTCGCTTTCCATATCACTGTAAAGAATACGTATCTCGTCTATCTTCCTCTGATCATACTGTTCAAGGAGTATAGAACTTATCTCACGCGCTCTTGTGAAAGTAGGATTCTGCGCAGTATAGAGGAATGACTGTTCCATCTTGTAACCTCTACGCTGGAAAAATCTTCTTCCATATTCTCCTACAACATACATCTTAGTCTTCTTATGCTTTGACATCTCTTCTTCGGCAAGCTTAAGAACATTGTGATTATATGCTCCGGCGAGTCCTTTGTCGGCTGTTATTATGAGATATGCGTAAGTCTCCGCAGGTTTTCTTCCTGTCTTCGGATAAAAGTAACGACTGGTGATATCTATCTCACTCTGAAAGATACGACGAATCTCATGCTCCTGCATGTCAAAGTAAGGTCTTGTACGTTCAAGCTCTTCTTTGGCTTTACGCATCTTTGTTGATGATATCAGATACATGGCATTCGTTATCTTCTGCGTATTCTTTACGCTTCCTATTCTGTTTTTTATCTCTTTTGTATTTGCCATTTTTTATATCACGTAGCTTTCTTTGAATTTATTAGCTGCATCTATAATTATCTGTTTATCGTCATCCGATAACTGTCCTGTTGAATCTATCTGTTTGCACAGTGCATCCTCTTCCTCATGGAAATATGCAAGAAGCTTGGTACGGAAATCTCCGATATTATCAACCGGTATATCCTGCATAACATGAGCTGTAGCAGCAACCAGAATGATAACCTGCTCATGAGGTTTGAACGGATTATTCTGTGGCTGTCTTAGCAGATACATAAGCCCCTGACCATACGCCAGCTGCTTCTTTGTTGTATCATCCAGATCACTTGAGAACTGAGTGAATATCTCCATCTCTCGATACTGTGCCAGGTCAAGACGAAGACTACCTGCAGCCTTCTTCATGGCCTTAGTCTGTGCCGCACCACCGACACGGGATACCGACAGACCAACATTTACGGCCGGTCTCTGTCCTGAGAAGAACAGATCACTCTCAAGGAATATCTGTCCATCAGTGATGGAAATGATATTTGTAGGGATGTATGCTGATACATCACCTGCCTGAGTTTCAACTATAGGAAGTGCTGTAATACTTCCTCCACCTACCTCTTCCGAAAGACGTGCCGATCTCTCAAGCAGTCTTGAATGGAGATAGAATACATCTCCCGGATAAGCCTCACGTCCCGGAGATCTTTCCAGAAGAAGTGAAAGTGCTCTGTAAGCAATAGCATGCTTTGACAGATCATCATAAACTATAAGAACATCCTTGCCTCTCCACATAAAGTATTCGGCAAGTGCTGCTCCGGAATAAGGAGCAATATACTGTATAGGTGCAGTCTCAGATGCATTTGCAGCAACTACTATTGTGTAATCAAGGGCACCCTTCTTCTTAAGAGTACCTACAAGCTGAGCCACACTACTTGCTTTCTGTCCGATAGCAACATATATACAGATAACTCCGTTATCTTTCTGATTAAGTATTGTATCAAGTGCGATAGCTGTCTTACCGGTCTGTCTGTCTCCGATAATAAGCTCACGCTGTCCTCTACCTATAGGGAACATAGAATCGATTGAAAGAATACCTGTATTCATAGGTGTATCAACAGACTGTCTCTCAACTATTCCGGGAGCAGCTGTTTCTACAGCTCTGTAATCTTCTGATTCGATCGGTCCTTCTCCGTCTATAGGATTACCGAGAGGATCTACAACTCTTCCGAGGAAACCTTCTCCAACCGGGATTCCGGCTGTTTTTCCGGTTCTCAGAACTCGGCTTCCTTCTGTAACTTCTGTATCGTCACCGAAAAGGATAACTCCGATATCGTCCGGTCTCAGTTCCTGAACCATTCCTCTGACACCTGACTCAAATATAACTATCTCACCGTACATTGCGGACTTGAGACCGTCCACAAATACAATTCCGTCTCCGACGGTTTTAACATGACCTTCTTCTTCGGCTACAACCTGAGGTTCCCACTCATGAACACTGGATTTAATAAGAGAGATAAGCTCTTTACCGGAAGAAACCTTCTCAGCCTTAAGACTTCTGAGCATTCCTTCGAGCTGATGAAATCTTCCCACTTGGGTCCAGTCATATACTTCTTCGCCAACTACAAGTTTGAAACCATTTTCAATCTTCTTGTCTTCAATCCACTGAAGTTCGGTCTCAACTCCATACTTTTCAGATATAAAAGCATTCAGTCTGGCTTTGCGTTCCTCATCAGGTTCTTTCGGAGCATAAAGAAGGGCACTTAATGTTTTCTCTTCTGCCACTTTAATTAGCTCCTTTCAGCACTGTTAAGAAACATATCATATGCTTCTTCAGTATTATCAACGAGAACAACCTTTCTGGTTGCCTCTTCAACCATCTCTGTTATTTCCTTCTTAGCTGACTCAACGATAGCTTTTCTCTGGTTCTCGGCATCTTTCTTGGCAGCTTCTATGATCTTATTAGCCGCATCCCTTGCCTCAACCTCGGCACTTGATCTCATTGCAGCTATATCCATAGAAGCCTTCTTCTTCTGCTGTGAGATCTCTTCCTCAACGTTCTTCAGCTTTTCTTCATATTCAGCATTCTTTTCTTCTGCTTCAGCAAGTTTATTCTGTGCTGCTTCATCCAGCTCTTTATAATGATCTTCTCTCTGCTGCATAAACTTCTTTACAGGAGAATAGAGTATCACATACAGACCCGCGAAAAGAATTACCACATTGAACATATGAAGTAAAATCTGTGTTATATCTATTCCTAATGGCATTTTTCTACCTCTCAATATATAAACTTAATTACCGACTATACTTCCAAGAATTCTCTTCGTTATAGGACGAATACTATAAGTATCGAAATAACAAGTGCATAAATAATAGCTGTCTCTATAAAGATGATACCGATGAACATAGTAGTTCTGATATTTCCGGCAGCTTCAGGCTGACGTGCGATACCTTCGTTAGACTTAGCAACTGCAATACCCATAGCAACCGCACCTGCACCTGCAGCAAGTCCGATAGCGATAGCTGCTGCTATAGCCTTAGCACCTGTTGAATTATCTTTCTCTTCCTCAGCTGTCTCCTCTGTAGCTGTTTCAGCAGCCTTTGTGATACCAGCAGGAGCTGCTGCTGAGAAAAATGCAAGTGCTGCAAACATAAGTGCAACTGTTAATATCGATTTCTTAATAAGCTTCATATCATTACCTCTTTCTTTTATTGGTCTATCATATTCTATATTCGTATGAATTCATAAGAAGGCAGTTTATGCTTCAGCTGCAACTTCTTTTTTCTTCTGTTTCTTCTCTTTAGGTTTCTTCTCATGAACTTCCGAAACCTCTCCATAGTACATAGCCGTCAGCATAGTAAGTACGTATGCCTGAACTACGGCATGAATCACTGTAAACATGATTCCGACTATAACAGGAAGCACAAAGCTTACTGTCATATAGTAATAAACAAGCTCCGTTACGATTGCTCCAGATAAAAGCGCTCCGAAAAGACGGAAGCTCATTGATATAGGAAGTGAAAACTCTTTCAGAGTAAGTCCAACACCTTTTATCTTATTGTTCCATATACCTCCCGACATGATGAACAGGTATGAGAATACACCCATTCCAACCGCTCCGTTAATATCTGCAAGCGGTGCCGGAATTGCTATAGGGTTTCCGGTTGTTGTTATAAGCTGTGCTCCGAAAAGCTCCAGTATTGTTCCTACAAAGATATATGATCCTGCCGCAAAAACATATGCTCCAAGCACTGTATTAAGATGCGGGCTGTTAGTTTTGGCCAGATTATCAAAGTATCCTACCCACATTTCTATAACCGACTGGAACTTGCCGGGTACAAGTTTGAAATGTGGAACGGCAAATATTCTTATCAAAAGAGCCATAATAAGCAGTATGGCTGTTGTTATATATGCCGCTACAAGAGATGGATTAACAGCGAGACCAAAGAAGCTAATCTTGTTGTCCTCATGAAGAACAGCATCTCTCATCACTTCCTTAATGGTTTCGTGATGCTCGCCTCCCTTATTAGTAGTGATTATACCGACCAGGATCAGTACCAGAATTATGCCCGTGATAACCAGGAATCTGGTTCTCTTTTCCTTGTCCAAATCCTTTATCTCCTTTCTCCTTTGATGTAGATTTTAAACATCTCTATAGTATAAAACAAAAGAAGTGCAGTTACAAGTCTATATTACTCATAACCACACTCCATTGTGTTTATAGCTCTATTTATTTTTTTCCGTTTAGAAGCACTCCGAATATAGCTCCGCAGATGCCACCGATGATATGTGTCAGCTGAGATATATTATCATGTGCCGTTATCATAGTCAATATTTCCGACCCAAGATATATGATTATTACAAGTATCATAGTGATAGGTATCTCACTCGCTCTGAGATCAGATGCGGATACCAGAACTATCATCATGAATACCAGACCGCTTGCTCCGAGAAGCGCCACATCCGGGAAAAATATCATATTGAAAATACCGGATACAACCGCCACTACCGCAAATGCTTCTATAAGATTAAGTCCACCGTATTTTTCTTCAAGTATAGGTCCCAAAAGCAGAAACATCATCATATTTCCCGCGTAATGCGAAACACTGGAATGTCCCAGAACATGTCCGAACAGACGGATAAACCAGAATACGTCTATCTTACTTCTGTATACTTCGAAGAACATCACTGTAGTCCTGCCATTTGTAAAATATCCCATCAACAGGACAGCTACCGATAAGAATGCAAATGTCAAAGTTACCGGAGCATTATAAGTACATGTCAGTTTCTTTTTACCTGCTGCCATATTACTCCCCCTATGTTTAATCATTTACTTTACGAGCTGATTAATAACATCCTTCACTTTTTTAACTGCTATTATATTGAGCTCTGATTTAACCTCTTCGGCAACATCCTCAAGGTCTTCAACGTTCTTTTCCGGAATATATACAGTCTTCACGCCTGCTCTTACAGCAGCCATAAGCTTCTCCGGAAGTCCACCGATCGGCATGACATTTCCTCTGAGTGAAACCTCACCTGTCATGGCAACCGTCGGATCAACACCCTTATTGGTAAAGAGTGATGCAAGAGCCGTTGTTATGGTTATACCTGCAGAAGGTCCGTCTTTCGGAACCGCACCTTCCGGAACGTGGATATGAAGATCCATCTCTCCGAGATTTGCTGTTTCCTCAGGGTACATAGCCTTCACAAGACTTATAGCGATCTCAACGGATTCCTTCATAACGTCTCCGAGCTGACCGGTTATAGTAACCTTTCCGGATCCCTTAACCAGCTTGGATTCGATAAACAGAATCTCTCCTCCGGCCATAGTCCAAGCAAGACCTGTAACAACACCCGGTATAGCCTTCTTTTCGATGATATCATGGCTCAGCGCTCTATGTCCAAGAAATTCTTTGAGATTCTTTGGCTTCACTGATATCTTTTCTTCATTTCCCTTAACCAACTGAACAGCTGCATATCTCATAAGGGTATCTATCTGTTTCTTAAGACCTCTTACTCCCGACTCCATAGTGTAGTCGGCAACAATCTTCTTTATAGCTGCATCTGTTATAGTAAGGTTCTTTCTTTTTATTCCGGCTGCCTTCATAGCTTTTGGAATAAGGTGTTTCTTAGCTATATAGAACTTCTCTGTAGCCGTATATCCCGGGAATTCGATTATCTCCATACGGTTAAGAAGCGGTTCAGGAATAGTGTCTGTTGTATTGGCAGTACATACGAAGAGCACATTTGACAGATCATATGGTACATTCATATAGTGATCGGTAAAGCTGAAGTTCTGCTCAGGATCAAGTACTTCAAGAAGTGCTGATGAAGGATCTCCGCCATAGTCGCGAACCAGCTTGTCCACTTCGTCAAGTACCATGACCGGATTACTTGCTCCGCTGCGCTTCATTCCTTCCATAACGCGTCCCGGCATAGCTCCGATATATGTTCTTCTGTGTCCTCTTATCTCTGCCTCATCTCTGACGCCACCAAGACTGATTCTGACATATTCTCTGCCAAGAGCCTTTGCGATACTCTGACCGATACTTGTCTTACCGGTTCCGGGAGCACCTACAAAGAGAAGGATTGAACCTGACTGCTTCTTGTTAAGCGCCATAACAGCAAGCTGCTGAATGATTCTTTCCTTAACCTTCTTGAGTCCGTAATGGTCGCTGTCGAGTACTTCCTCAGAATAATGAAGATCGATAGGATTATACTCCTCCGGTGTCCATCTGAGCGATGTCACGAAATCAAGGTAGTCGTAAAGCATTCCATACTCATGACCATCCTGACCTTCCTGCTTCATACGGTTGAGAACCTTATTGGCTTCTCTTTCAGCAGTTTCGTTCATTCCGGATTCTTCGATAAGCTTCTCAAATCTTCTTACATCTGATATATTCTCCGGATGCATCTCATCCAGTTCTCTCTGAAGTATCTCAATCTGTTTCTTAATGGCATCCTCACGGTAAATGCTCTCATTTCGAGCCTGCTGCTCCATCTCAGCACCCTCAGCCACGTCTGCCATTTCCATAAATTCATATGAGGCGTGCTCGATAAGCTCAAATCTCTCTGAGAGATTATCCACTTCCACCATCTCATACTTTTCCTGCCAGGTTATGCTGAAGTAACCTGTCATAGAGCATGCCAGTTCGTTTATATTCTTCCACTGAAGAATGAATCCTCTGGCCCAGATGCCCCACTGATAATTCTGAACAAACTTCAGGAACTTAGTCTTAAGTCTGTCAAATCTTTCCTTCTTATCATCCGCCTTCATATCATCGATCTCAGGGCGAACCTCTGTCTCAGCATCAACATTTCCATTTGAAGTTCTTGTAAAACTCAAGATATTTACACGGTCTTTTGTACGTACTTTGACATTACCTTCCGTGTCGATTGATTCGA
>JAFZXD010000026.1 GCA_017616955.1 Eubacterium sp.
CCCAAACATTGTATGCCGCATTCAGATAATCTACTCTCTTCTTATCCTTGTTATATCCGTTTATGAATCCGATCACAGATTCACACTCTACCCACCAGATCCTGTCACATAAGACTTTGCCGTTCTCAGATTCTGCCGGAACAGACGTTCCGTCATATGCGCACTCGTATATCTTGTTCGTCAGGATATCAGTTATATCCGACATATCATGTTCTGTTCCTTTATAATTCAAAACATCTACAGTACGGTCTATCAGCCATGCAGCTTCTATATCATGTCCGAACGAATGAAGATTCAGCAGCGAATTGTATTCCTTATCAAAGAAAACCTCCAACCTCTGCTTTGTCGAATCAAATACTTTACTTCTGAATATCTCAAGTATCTCCGTAAGCTTTGCCCTGACTTCATCTGCCCTGCCATCTTCTCCAAGAACCCGGTATAATTCTGTGTATGCTTCCATAACATGAAGCAGAGTATTCATAGTCCTTGTGGCCATAACGCCATTTTCAGAAAGCTTCTCATTAGAAGCGGGAACGAATCTTCTGTCAAATGCCTCCAAATATCCGCCTTTATCTCTGCACCTGTCTTCTATCAACTTAAAGAGCTGATAGGCGTAATCCAAAGCCTTTTCATCTTTTGACGCATCATAGTACGAAGACAGACCATAGATCTGAAATGCCTGACAATATGTATGTTTAGTTTCATCCAGCGGCTTACCATCCGATGTAACCGACCAGTACACTCCGCCTTCTTCCTTATCTAAAAATGCTTTTTCAAAGAACTCGTAACTACACTTAGCATATTCAAGCATGGATTCATCTTTCAAAGATATGTATGCATTTGAGAAAAACCACATTATCCTACTATTAAGAATGCATCCTTTTTCTCCGTTTTTATCAAGATGAAGATTCGAGTCCAGAAGCCCGTAGTAACCTCCTTTTTCCTCATCGATCATACTTTTCCAGAACGGGATCATATGATTCCGGAATTCGTTATTCATTTCTTCTTTTATTTTTTCTATCATTTCACTTTCATTCGATAGAGCATTCATTATATAAGTCCTTCCCTTTTCATAAATTCGTATATTCTATCAGCGTCTTTCTTATGGGTTGCTTCCGTAGGATGTCCACATGCCACCCCATCATTTAATGTGTCATGGTACGGAAGTTCATATGCATATACATTTTCAAATCCCTTTTGACGAACCTTCTCTACAACTTCGGCTACATATTTGAACACCCCTGAATCCAGAGTGCCTGCCACACATATGATTGCAGCTTTGTCATATGCCATCCGAAGTGTATACAGGAAATTCTCATAGGCACTTTCAAAGCCTTCCTTTATTAACTTCTCATTCAAGTGGCCGCCATCATTTGTTCCAAGATTTATGAAAATGTAATCCGGGACAAATCTCGTATAATCCTCCCGCTCCTCTTTATCGTAGAAATAATTCGTATAGGGATATACATTTGGGAGCACATTTACTCTGTCCCCCGTATATTCAACAAACATTCCATATCCGGAAACACTGACCCATTCAGCTTCCCAGTTACATTTCTCAGCAAGAAATGCAGCATAGCTTTTTTCGCCATCTTCAAGTCTGAGTGAATAATCCTGCTCCGGTTCTCCAAGAACTCCGAATCCGCAGCTTATGGAATCCCCTATAAACTGAGCTTTCTTCCTCGAAGTATCCTTCTCCACAGGAAGAAGCATCCCGTCAACGTACAGCATCTTTATGGCCACATATGACATAGCCGCTTCTGTTATCTTTACAATCTTCACCCTGTGAACACCTTCATCAAAGGAAGCCAGGCTTATATTTTGTGAACTTTCTGTCAGGACTATCTCCTTCACCGGCATTCCGTCCACATATATTCTCAGACCAGGCTGATTAACAGGATCGTTATCTCCCGTTTCCAGATCTGCACTTATACTCGTTCCCTGTACCAGCATTTCCACAGAACTGTTGGTATAGCCCAGGACAAGCTTTCCATCCTTCCTGATAATACGGCCCGTAAGTCCGAAGTATTTTGCATTTGTCATATTTATTCCGTAAGTTCCCATTTTCTATACTTCCTTTGCCGTAATAAGACAGATTCAGACCTATCTGATACCGATCTCGCTGTCTGACTCTCTGACAACACTATGCTCCTTTATATAAGAAACGATCCTGTCGAGCTCTGTAAACGCAAGTCCTACATAGCTGTCTGCACATCCGTAATAAAGTGCGATCTCACCTGTTTCCGAATCATGGATCGTTGCACATGGGAATGTTACATTTGGCACAAAACCTCTTTCCTCGTACCACTCTTCAGGTGTAAGAAGGAAGTTCTCACATCTGTACTTAACGATCGACGGATTATCTATATCCAGAATCGCTCCGCCTATAGAATAAACAAAGCCGTTGCATGTTCCGCTTACTCCGTGATAGAACAAGAGCCATCCCTCGGTAGTCTCAATCGGCGCTGCACCGCCTCCGATCTTCACCGACTCCCACCATTCATTGCTGCGTCCCATAACATGTCTGTGTTTTCCCCAATAAACAAGATCGGGACTTTCAGATAGGAATATATCTCCAAAAGGTGTGTGTCCACTATCTGACGGACGACTAAGCATCACATAGTTTCCGTTGATCTTTCTCGGGAAAAGAACTGCATTTCTGTTAAATGGAATAAAAGGATTCTCTATTCTCGTAAATGTCTTGAAATCTTTAGTCTTTGCAAGTCCTATGGCAGCCCCATAGAAGTCTCCGCACC
>JAFZXD010000274.1 GCA_017616955.1 Eubacterium sp.
ACCAACATATTCAAAAAGTTTCTTGTAATATTCTTTTCCGTATTCAGGTTTGAGGGCAGCTGCCCAATCATTCGTAATAGGTGGCATGTGTTGGCTCCTTTAAAAAATTCAGTCTTACTCATTTTTTCATAAAATGAGATAATTCGCAACACATAATTGAAGGGTAGAAAGAAAAAATATGATATAATATGAATATATGATATAATTACTTAACTATGAAGATAACGAGTATTATAAATGTTTTTGTAGAGGGAGTTTTGTAATATGAATATAAGTGCTCAGACACAGGCTGTGCAGGACAGTGTTAATTCTGTCATAAAGGGTAAGGGAAATGTAGTAAAGAAGGTTTTGGCTGCGGTTATAGCAGGTGGTCATATTCTGATGGAGGATATTCCCGGAGTTGGAAAGACTACGCTCGCAACGGCATTTGCCAAAAGTCTTTCTATGGAATATAAAAGAGTTCAGTTTACTCCTGATGTACTCCCCAGTGATATTTTGGGATTTTCCATGTACAATGCGGCTACTAAGGAATTTGAATACAGACCTGGTTCGGTATTCTGTAATCTGTTTCTTGCGGATGAGATCAATCGTACTTCTCCGAAAACTCAGTCGGCACTTCTTGAGGTTATGGAAGAGGGAACTGCGACTGTTGACGGAGTTACAAGAAAACTTCCGGAACCATTCGTCGTTATAGCAACAGAGAACCCATATGGTTCTTCGGGAACTCAGCTTCTGCCGGAGTCTCAGCTGGATAGATTTATGGTCTGTCTTTCTATGGGTTATCCGGAACATGAAGATGCCGTGAAGATCCTAAAGGGAAATGCATCCAATCCGATATCGAAGGTTCAGAAGGTTATGGGAATAGAAGACCTGGTTGAACTCAGACGTATGTCGAATGATATGTTCGTTCGAGATGAGATATATGAATACATAGTTGATCTTGTTGAAGAAACGAGAGTAAATGATATATTCTCTATGGGTGCCAGCCCAAGAGGAACTATTGCAATCCTTAAGATGGCTAAGGCTATGGCTGTTATAGATGGACGTGATTTTGTAACAGCCGAGGATGTTCAGGATGTCGTAAAGGATACACTGGGACATAGAGTTAAGCTGGGACAGCGTGCGAGAGCACAGGGAATGAATATGGATGGAGCGGTTAAGGCTCTTATTCAGACAGTTAAGGTTCCGAGACTGTAACACGGGAGAGATTAGGTAATATGACTTTGTCTGCACGTCAGCAGCGAAAACTTCAGAAGGAACGTGAGAGGTTGAAAAAACCTCTTAAAACGGTCATACATCCTATGGGGTTTATTAACTATGGGATTCAGCTGGCAATAGCTCTTTATATGTATGACTTCCTTCGGAATTTTTTTATGATGCTGGTTGTTTCTATTATTATAGCTTCACCAATCTTCGACCTTATAGGTCTTTTCTTTGCGTACAGAGGGATAAATGTTCGTATAAAAGCTCCCGAGAAAAATGTTACCAGGAATTCTATAGGGTATCTAAAGCTTATTCTTGAAAACAAATCTATAGTTGTCTCATATGATACCTGCGTCAAACTGGATACTGAGAATACATTTTATATGGATAAGAGCGGTGCTGTTCTGTCGCTTCCGGCAAGTGCCCGGAAAAATTACGAGCATCATATTCCACTAAAGTATTCTATGAATGGTATATACAAATTCGCTGTCGAGAATATAACCATACGTGATCTTATGGGATTTATTTCTATAAGAAAGAAGCAGGATTCATCTGCTGAGGTTAATGTATATCCTGAGAGTGTTTCGAATATCGAATTGGATATGCAGGATATCTCCAAAGGTATGACAGAGAGTGAGGAAACGGTAAAGAAGGGACATGATTTCTCTGATGTATCTGATGTCAGGGAATATATTCCGGGAGATAAGCTTATGAGTATCCATTGGAAGCTGTCTGCGAAGAGAGATATTCTGATGGTTAAAGACAGAGTATCTATGTCGGATCAACAGATGGTTATTCTTACCGAAATCTGCGGGGCTGATGAGGAAGTTGATGAGATACTTGGTCTGACCTATGCGGTGATAGAGAAAATGGTTCGGGAACAGACCTATGTCAGACTTATGTGGTGGAGTGATGGAAACTTTGCCTTTGAAGAAAGACACATAATGAATCTGGGAAATCTTAAAGACGCATTTTCAGATATCTATTATGAGAAGATATATAATGACAGTGATAAAACCAAGGGTTATATGAGAAGCATCCATCCGGAACTTAAAGCATATGTAAATATATGCATGAAGGATGGAAAGGCTGATGCGGTTGTGGTTGAGCAGGATTAATTATCCTGTAAAGTTTAACCGTTGAATGGGTTGGAAGAGTATGAGTATATACGGAGTAAACACAGTTTCGAAAGAGAAGAAAAAAAGACGCAGATCTGCATGGCAGAATGAGGATGTGCGTCCTTTTGAAATGTGTAAAGGTCTTGAGATAGACAGTTCCGTATATGAGATAAGTGAGAATAGGTACTATTCGCTGATACTAAAAGGCATAGTTGTATATTTTATAACCGCGGGAGGTATCGGCTCATACCTGACAGCTCTGGATGTGGAATTCAATCAGATCATATTTAATATCATCATTTTTTCTACGGCTATATTATGTGCGATACTTTATCACAGTTGGAAATCAGAGAATCTAGGATATCTTGTTTTCTTTGCTTTCTATGCATCGATTATGATCTTGTTCAGGGACTATATAAACTCCGGTTTCTACGGTGTTTTGAATGTGACGATAGACAGGGCATCTATCTACTTTGATACGGAAGGTCTTCAGTTGTATAATGAGCGCATTTCCAACAGATACGCTGCGGTAACGATATCCATGTCCATTATCGGTGTGGCTATGAATGTTCTTCTGAATAACTATATACTCAGGCGTGCCAGATATATGGTTGCGATAGCGATGGCGCTGACATTTAATGTGGCTGCATTTTACATGCATATGGAGCCGGACACAATCTATATTGTTATGGTTATGGCCGGAATAGTTATGACATATGTTTTGAAGAATGGAGTTCACTATGAACTTAGCCGTCGGGATCATGTTTTTGGAAGGACGAAGAGAGGACTGACTTACAAGCTTGATTATCGATCGCTCTGGCAGGGTATAGTTACGGTGCTGCTTTTTGTTCTGGCTGTAGTGGCGGCAATGAGCACAATATACGATAAGGTAACATACGATGCCGAACAGACTCAGAGTGAAAATAAAGAAGCTACAAGGGAAATGTTCCAGAACTTCATCATGCTCGGTTTTTTTGGATTTATAAATTATTATCCGAATAATGGTGGTCTTTCAACAGGTGAGCTGGGTGGAGTATCAACAATCAATCTGGATTATCAGCCGGATCTGAATGTAATATATACACCATACTCATATAAGATGCTGTATATTAAATGTTTTGAAGGCGATACCTATATCCCTTATGAGAATAAATGGTATCGTGATGACAGCTTCGAACAGAAATCCTCCAGCTATCCTTCGGAAGTAAAGGTTCTTAAGGAAGCATACGAGGCCGGTGAAGAAGGAACGAGTCAGGCTCATATCACGGTGACAAATGTAGAGGCCTCGGCCTTGTCATATCAGCCGTATTATTCGGAGGGGGACAGAAAACCTATATTTACCAGACAGTCCGTTACATATACGGTATATCCTAAGCTTGATATGAATAAAACAGAAACAAAAGCTTCTCTTAAAGGGAAGAAGTCTGTGTATCTGTATGTGGCTGAGGATAATAAAGAAGTTATAGATGATTTTATAAAAGAAGCCGGGTTCACAAAAGGAACTCCTATGGAAGTGGTTCGGCAGATAAAAGATTACTATGAAGAGAATGTTCCATATACCATACGTCCCGGTGCAACTCCTTGGAGAAAAGACTTTATCAATTACTTCCTGACAAAGAACAGGAAAGGTTACTGTGCGCATTTTGCATCGGCAGCTACACTTATCCTGAGAAGGATGGGTATCCCTGCCAGGTATTGCGAAGGTTATGCTATATCATTTAACCAGATGCTGAATCAAGGAGAAAGAGTTGAAAATGCAGCGTATAGTGATTATTATGATGGTTACAACGAGCTGGGCGAAACGGCGGTTGTCAGAGTAACCGCAACGGATGCAGATGCTCATGCCTGGGTAGAAGTATATGATGAGAAATTTGGCTGGACTCAGGTTGAGGTTACCCCACCGTCGGGACTTGAGGAAGAAGATGACGGCCAGTCGTTCTGGGATACATTTAATAATCTCTTCGGTGATGGAAGTGAGAATGCCAATGAAAAGGTTGATACTGGAAATAGTGGATTTACACTTTCTGAAGCAGATGCATTTATGAGATATCTCGCAGTGACATTTCTCATAATTTTGTTTGGTGGAGCGATGTTCTATTTTGGACTCAGGTTATATCCTGAATTCAAATATGCAGTTGATTATCGGCGGGCCGGCTTAAATGACAAACTGATACTCAAGTATTCCAGATTTGTGCGGCGTAAAAAGAAGAAGGATGAATCATTCAGAGATAAGATGAATTATTCGGATCAGATGGACTATCTTCTGCCGTATTCCGAATCGGCGAGAGATCGTATGAAAGATATACTCGAGAGAGCGGGGTTCTCGAAACATGAGATATCTGAGGAAGAGTTCGGTTTTGCAGATCAGACTGTGGAAGAACTGAAAAAGAAGAAGGAAAAATTATAAAAAGGAAGATTAAAAGTATATTATATGAAGGAAGCAATTAAGAAGATAATATCGGGACTGGGTGCCTTATGCGTTATAGCGGTACTGGCACTTATGATCGTCTCGAACATAGGGAAAAAAGATAAATCGGCAATACCCCAGAATGTCGGTGAGGCTCAGGATGATGAGTCGAATAGCGTAGATGATTCTTATGAGAAAAAGATAGCCGAGAGCTATTCCAAAAAGGATGATAGTGCTTCACGGGAAAACGAAGATACCACTGAAGCTGCAGAGACAAAGTCCAGCACCACCAACAAGGAAAGTCTTTTCAAGCGAGATCTCGGAGAAGGCGGAAGCAAAAAGGTCAAAAAGAAGGCTACTGTTACACCTTCTGACAAGAGTAGTTCTTCCAATAGTGGTAATTCCACAGAAGATGATATTTCAGTTTCGGAAGATCATAATAATCCTAAATTCCTTACATTTACAAGGAATCCAAAAATAAATATCGGAAATGAATTCGATGTTCATAATTTTATGGGGTATGGTGACAATCTTGACAGAGATGTTCAGATGACTATAACCGGAACTGTGGATACTTCAACTCTTGGGTCTTATCCGATAACTATTACATTGAAGGATGACGCAGGGAATACTTGTCAATCAGATATGACCGTAAGTGTTGTAACATCCGGAGGTTATGAACCTGCATCCAAGGATGACGGAACTCCGAGTGCGGCAAATCCATCAGAGACATTTGCCGAATTCAAAGAAAAATATAAGGGAGAAAAGAGAAGTTTTGGAATCGACGTCTCAAGATGGCAGGGTTCCATAGATTTCAATAAGGTTAAAGCGGCCGGATGCGATTTCGCTATTCTCCGACTTGGAGGATTTGATGATGGAAATCATTATACCGACCGACAATACACAACATATATAGCGGATGCAAAAGCCGCAGGATTGAAGATCGGGATTTATTGGCATGCTGAGGAGAGAAATCCTGACGAAGTAAAGAAAAGTGTTGAATATCTCGACGAAGTTCTGAATGGGGAAAAACTTGATTTCCCTATAGCATACGACTGGGAAGATTTTGAAGGTTTTGAAGACTACGGAATGAACTTCAGTGATATAAACAAATGTTATGATACATTTTATGATGAGGTTAATGCCCTCGGATATGAAGCGTGTCTGTACAGCAGTCTGAATTTCCTGGAAAATGTATGGACAAACAATAAGAACGGAAAAGTCTGGCTTGCTCATTATACGAGTCAGACAGACTACACAGGACCGTACTATATGTGGCAACAGACCAGTTCCGGAGGAATTGATGGCGTTATTACCAATGTAGACTTTAATGTGTGCTACGAATAAAAAACTTGACATGTGGGGATAGGTTGTGTTAGTTTATCTCCATCAAACTAAATAACGTTAAATGCATTGACAGGGAATAGTAAGTAAGAGGAAGCCTGATGTCAGATTTGGATTATAGTGATCTGCATCATAGAGAACTGCCGGTAGCTGCAAGGCAGAGGAATAGTCCTACCGAACTCGCCCTTGAGCAGATTTGGTGAAAATACCGTGAAGCGAAGATTGATCGGAAAGTAGTCGAATCCGGAATCCCACCGTTAAAAGGGAAAGGTATAAGAACTGTTTTAATCAGATCCGTACCGTAAAGTGCATATGGTGAGAGAATCCCATATGAAGTAGAGTGGTACCGCGTGAATTCACGTCTCTACAGACCGCAAGGTTTGTGGAGGCGTTTTTTTATACCTTGAACAAACTTGTGAAACAATGTACAATAAGAATTTGGAGGTAACTCGATATGAAGAATTTTGAACACTATAGAAGAGGCTATTTTATGCCACCCGTTGAATGTAACGACTGGGTTAAGAAAGAGTATATTGACAAGGCGCCTATATGGTGCAGTGTAGATCTTAGAGACGGAAATCAGGCTCTTGTAGTACCGATGAGTCTTGATGACAAGATAGAATTCTATAAAGAACTTATCAGAGTCGGATTTAAAGAGATTGAGATAGGGTTCCCGGCAGCCAGCGAAACAGAGTATGAATTCTGCCGTAGACTGATTGAGGACAATTTGATTCCTGACGATGTTACCATCCAGGTACTGACACAGGCGAGAGAGCATATTATTAAGAAGACATTTGATGCCGTAAGAGGTGCCAATCCAAAGAATGTTATAGTTCATGTATACAACTCAACTAGTGTTGCACAGCGTGAGCAGGTATTCAAGAAGTCTAAAGAAGAGATAAAGCAGATCGCTATAGAGGGAGCTGCTCTTCTCAAGAAACTCGCTGATGAAGATGGTGCTGAATACAGATTTGAGTACAGCCCTGAGAGCTTTACAGGAACAGAGCCTGAATATGCACTCGAGGTTTGTAATGCAGTTCTTGACGTATGGAAACCGACACCTGACAGAAAGGCTATAATCAACCTTCCTGCTACAGTTGAGATGTCACTTCCACATGTATACGCAAGCCAGATTGAATACATGAGCAAGAACATGAAGTATCGTGAAAATGTAATACTTTCACTTCATCCTCATAATGATCGTGGATGCGGTGTGGCTGATGCTGAGCTTGGAATTCTTGCCGGAGCAGACCGTATCGAGGGAACTCTTTTTGGAAACGGAGAGAGAACCGGAAATGTTGATATCATAACTCTTGGTATGAATATGTACACACATGGAGTAGATCCATGTCTTGACTTTTCGGATATGCCAAGAATTCAGGAAATATATGAAAGACTTACCGGAATGGAGATCTATCCTAGAGAACCATACTGTGGTAAGCTTGTATTTGCTGCATTCTCTGGTTCGCACCAGGATGCTATCGCAAAGGGAATGAAGTGGCGTGAGGATGATCCTAACCAGATGTGGACAACACCATATCTTCCTCTTAATCCTGAGGATATTGGACGTACTTACGATGGAGATGTTATACGTATCAATTCTCAGTCCGGAAAGGGCGGAGTAGGATTCATACTGGAAACCAAGTATGGTTTCAACCTTCCAAAGAAGATGAAGGAAGATGTTGGATATACAGTCAAGAGTGTATCCGATCACGGTCATAGAGAACTTCAGCCTGATGAAGTTTATGAAGTATTTAAGGAAAGATATGTAAATGTCAAAAAACCTATTGAGTTTGTTGAGTGTCATTTCCAGCAGGTTGATGGAATAACATGTGAACTTACAATAGAAAGAGATGGCGTACATAAGGTATATCACGGCAAGGGAAATGGTCGTCTTGATGCCATAAGTAACGCTATTATGAGACATTTTGCAGTTACATTTGAGATAGTAAACTATGATGAGCATGCACTTCAGCGTGGATCCAATTCACAGGCATGTGCATATGTTGCCATATCTGTAGAAGGACATGATGATGATACATTCTACGGAGCTGGTATTCATACTGATATCATAGAAGCATCAGCATATGCTCTTATAAGTGCGGTTAATAAAGCACTTCAGGCTGATCACCTGAAATAAAAGGGATTACATACCTATAATATATCAACTGCGAGGTCGCCATGACAGAAGATAGAGACGACAATATAATATACGTGGATAGCTCGGATGAGCTCAGAGAAGAAAACAATAGACGTGCTGCACATAGAATGCGTTTTAAAAGTAATGTGATGTTGACGATTCTTGTCCTGGTTGTTTTAGGCGCAGTGACTTCATTTGTTTATCTTAAGATGAGGTCTTATAACGGCTATAAGGTAATACGTTCCTCGGAAACTAACTTTGAATCAAATGCAGAGTATCTTGAGTTTGGAGGCAATCTTCTCAAATATACTCCGGATGGTGTTTCATATATAAATGAAGCTGGAGATACCGTGTGGACGGCAGGAGTGGATCTCAAGGTCCCTATAGCTGCATCCAACGGAGACTATGCTGTTGTGGCTGATAAAGGCGGAAACCTTGTCGCTGTGTTTAATGTTGAGGGGCAGGTGAGTTCTGTAAATATGCCATACGCTATCTGTGACATAGATGTTGCCAAGCAGGGGGCATTTACTGCCATCCTGGAATCCGATGGTTCCAATTACATAAATATGTATGATAAATCGGGAAATATCATCTATGAGATGAAGACTTCGATAGATAAGAGCGGATACCCTATGGATATATCTGTATCCGATGACGGGCAGAAACTCTTTTCAAGTTACTTCAAGCTTGATGGCGTAAATATCAAGAATAACCTTACGGCATACAATTTCGGTGAGGTTGGACAGAATGAGAATGCTGACCGTATGGTAGGTGGATACTCATTTGACGAGGAAATGATTCCCAAAGTGGAATTTGTTAATAACGATGTGGTAGCTGCATTTTCTGATAAGGAGATC
>JAFZXD010000275.1 GCA_017616955.1 Eubacterium sp.
CAGATATTGAGAAAAAGACAGAAGAATTGGTTATGCCTATTCTCGAAGCCGGAGGATATGACCTCTGGGATACGGAATATGTAAAAGAAGGTTCGGACTTCTATCTCAGAGTTTATGCGGATAAGGAAGGCGGCATCACCATAGATGACTGCGTGACTATCAGCCGTGCTCTTGAGGCTAAGCTGGATGAGGATGACTTTATCGAGGAAGCATACATACTTGAAGTCAGCTCACCGGGACTTACCAGAAGACTGAAGAAAGACCGTGACTTTGAGAGATGTATCGGAAAGCTCGTTCAGGTAAGACTTTATAAGAAGGAAAATGAAGTCAAAGAGATGATAGGTCGACTTGACAGCTTTGATGAGAAGACACTTACGGTGGCTCCGGACGAAGGAGATAAGGTAAGTTTCAGCAGAGATAACATTTCCATGGTAAGACTTGAATTTGAAGATTAGTAAAAAAATAATTCAACATATATTTAAAAAGTAACCGTTTAATCAAATGATTATTTATGAATAAGAAATAAGGAGGATGTAATGTCAGAGATAATTGATGCATTAAACATGCTGGAGAAGGAGAAGAACATTAGCAAAGAGGAGATGATAATGTCCATCGAGAACGCTATCAGATCAGCTTGCGAGAAGGATTTCGGCAAGGATGGCGTTGAGGTAAATATGGACAGAGAAACCGGAGATATTAAGGTTTTCGCTAACATGGTCGTTGTTGAGGAGATTCAGGATCCTCATACAGACATACTTCTTGAAAATGCGCGTCATATTGATCCTGACTACCAGGTTGGTGAGGAAGTTCGTTCAGAAGTTACAACTAAGGACTTCGGACGTATAGCTGCTCAGAAGGCAAGAGGTATTATCCTCCAGAACATAAAAGAGAAGGAAAAGGCTGCTGTTTATGAGTACTTCAAGACAAAGGAGAAGGAGATCATAACAGGTATCGTTCAGAGATATGTTGGATACAATCTCAGTGTAAGCCTTGATGACAGAACAGATACTATCCTCAGCGCTAAGGAAATGATTCCGGGTGAGAGATATCGTATCGGAGACAGAATTAAGCTTTACGTTGTAGAAGTAAAGAAGAATGATAAGGGTGGATTCAGAATCGTTACATCAAGAACACATCCTGATCTTGTAAGAAAGCTTTTCGAGAGAGAAGTTGCTGAGATCTCAGACGGAACAGTTGAGATCAAGAGCATATCTCGTGAAGCAGGTTCACGTTCAAAGCTTGCTGTATGGTCAAATGATCCTGATGTAGATGCAGTAGGAGCATGCGTAGGACTTAACAGCAATCGTATAAATAACGTAGTAGATGACCTGGGCGGAGAAAAGATCGACGTTATCGAGTGGGATGAGAACCCAGCTATCTTCATCCAGAATTCACTTAGACCATCACCTGTTGTATCAGTTGATGTATATGATGATGAAAAGTTTGCAAGAGTCGTTGTTCCTGATGAGAAGCTTTCACTTGCTATCGGTAAGGAAGGACAGAATGCAAGACTTGCAGCAAGACTTACAGGATACAAGATTGATATCAAGAGCGAGAGTCAGGCTGCTGAAGAAGATCAGTACTATGAAGAGTACTATGAAGATAAGGAAGAAGAGTACATCACAGACGAATCTATCGATGCGGCTGTTGAAGAAGTCGGTGATGTAAGCGATACAGAGGAAACAGAAACTTCTGAAGATGCTGAATAATATGGTGTGAACCTAAATTCTTAAAAGGAGTAATATTGAGTACTAAAAAGAAGAATAGAGGAAGGGTTCCGATAAGAAAATGTGTTATATGCGACTGTGAGAAGTCAAAGTCTGAGATGATGAGGATCATTGTTTCCGGAAGAAATACAGAAGTTGAAGAAGCAACACTGGATGAAACCGGAAGAAAGCATGGCAGAGGCGCATATATATGCAGGAACGGGACCTGTATCTCAAAAGCGTATGAGAATGGAATGATTGATTCCGAAACAAGGGATGCATGCATAGCGGATATGAACAACTACAAGATCAGTCTGCTGAGCATAGCCATGAAAGCCGGTAAGGTTGCATCGGGTGAGTTTCAGAGTGAGGAAGCTGTTTTAAGCGGTAAAGCAGGCTTCGTGATCATAGCTGAAGATGCATCTGATAATACCAAGAAAAAATTCATGGACAAATGTAACTACCGCGGAATCAGATATGAGGTATTTGGAAAAAAAGATGAACTGGGACGCCTGATCGGAAAAAATGAAAGATCGGTTGTTGCAATCACTGATGATGATTTTAGTACTCAGTTTTTGAAAAGATTTGGAGGTAACGAATGAGAATAAGCGATTTTGCAAAAGAACTAACCAAGGAGACCGGAAAACAGGTTACACCTAACCAGATAATAATGCTACTGAGTAAGAAGAAAGACGGACTCAGAGCACTCAGTAATATTGACGATGATCTTATGGAATATGCTAAGCTCAGAATAACAGGAAAAGCTGCTACAGCAGCTAAGCCTGCTCCGGCTGCAAAACCGGCAGCTAAAAGCACATCCAAGACTACTAAGAAATCTACAGGAACAA
>JAFZXD010000276.1 GCA_017616955.1 Eubacterium sp.
AATTATAATCACGAAGTTTACCAGACCGGTGGAGAAGAATTTCTGACAAAATTAAATATTCCAGAAGGGTATGTTCCGTATTATAATATAGGTAATGCAGAATATATGAAGGCTAACTATGATAACGCCATTTCCAACTATAAGTCAGCACTTGAGTGTCATCCTACCGAGAAGAGGGAGTGTGACATAAGAGTTAATCTTGCGCTTGCTATGCTTCATAAGATTGATTTTGATCATCTTGATACTGAGAAGCAGAAGGCAAATGCCATCAGAACGCTTCAGGCTGCCAGAAAGATACTGTGTGAAAAAGGATTTGCAGATCCGTACGGAACGGACGGAACCGATCCTGATGCTGAACAGCTTAAGCAGGATATAGATAAAATGCTCGAAGAACTTGGTACCAAGCCCGAAACTGATCAGGGTGATAAGGAACAAAAGGAGAAGAGCAAAGGCGGCAAGGGCAATGATGAACAGCAGAAGACTAAGAGAGAGCAGCAGCTTCAGGAAGATCTTGATAAACAGAAGCATGATGCTATGGAAGAACGTCGTGAAGCTGATAATGAAAAGTCACAAACCGGTCAGACCCAGGATGAAAATGAGTCGACAGGCGGAGGAACGGGTATTGATTCGGGTGATTCATTTAATGGAAAGACATGGTAGTGTATAAACCATGTGGGATTTGGGATGAAGAAGATTGGGAAACGTAATCACAATTTAAAATATGATAAGCTGGACAATACTGCCCAGCTTTTTCCGGTAATAGCTAGGGAAGGAATGAGCAACGTTTATCGAGTGTCTGTTCTCCTGAAAGAGGAGATTGACGGGACAGCACTTCAGATAGCACTTGAGAAGGTTCTTCCCTATTTTGATGTGTTCAGATGTACCATGAAGAATGGGGTTTTCTGGTATTATTTTGAAGAGAATAAGAAGGAACCTCCAAAGGTTAAAGAAGAATACACATATCCGTGTATGTACATAAATCCATACAGCAATAACAATTATCTTTTTAGATTAACCTATTATAAGAACAGGATAAATCTGGAAGTTTTTCATGCGCTTACAGACGGTAACGGGGCGCTGACATTTCTGAAGGAGATAACATATCAGTATATCAGGATAAAACATCCTGAACTAAGCGATAAGGTTAAGAATACGCTTGCTTCAGAGACTTCACTGGATATAGAAGACAGTTACCTCAGCAATTATAAGAAAAAAGAGAAGAAAACCTATAAAACTGCCAAGGCAGTCATAATAAAGGGTGAGAAGCTTCCAATCAATCAGTTTGCTATTATTCACGGAACTGTAAAGATAGATGATATCAAGAAAGTTGCCAAGTTGTATGGTGTGACTATCAATCAGTATATCGTCGGAACATATATATGGGCTATATATAAGAGCTATTTGAAGGGAAGAACTTCGGAGAAACCGATAACGGTTGCCGTTCCGGTCAACCTCAGACCTTATTTTGGTTCAGATACCAATAAAAACTTTTTTGTGGTTATTACTGCGGAATTTAAACCGGAAAAAGAAGAATATACATATGAAGAGATAATGGAGATAACCAAGAAAAGTCTTGCTGATCAGACTACGAAGGAGAACCTGGAAAAATTGTTCTCCTATAATGTATCAAATGAGATGAATCTTGTGTTAAGAGCTGTGCCGCTCTTCCTTAAAAAGATTGCCATAAGACACGTTTATAATGCGTCGGCTAAGGCTAATACAACAACTGTCACCAATCTTGGAATCATAAAGACTTCGGAACCTTATACGCAGTATATAGATAGATTTCAGGCAACCCTGTCCATGTCGAAGGGACAGAGTGTAAAGATGACTGTTTGTTCTTTTGCAGACTCGCTTACTATGACATTCAGTGCATCTGTGCGCGATCATAACATACAGAGAATGTTCTTCAGAAAACTGACTGAAGGCGGAATAGATGTTACGATAGAAACAAATGGGGTTTACTATGAGTAGGAAATAATGATATGGAAAGAAAATGTATCAGATGTAATATCAAAATTATAGATAATGCATTGGAATGTCCTCTGTGTCATGGAGTTTTGGAAGTTGAAGAAACTCAGGACGGAGCAGAGGCGGATCATGATGCAGCGTTAGAGAACGGATCGAAGTCGGTTACATATCCGGATGTTACTTATGAACTGAGAACTATGCGTTTTATTATCAGACTCGCAATATTTGCTTCTATAGTTGCGGAGGTTGCGGTTCTTATAATCAATTATGTGACATTTAACGGAGTGTACTGGTCCTTGATAGTAGGACTGGGACTTCTTTACGGATGTTTCACACTGGTTTATTCGTTCAGAGAAAGAAAGAGCCTGCAACGTATCATTCAGGTGCAGATGTATCTGGGACTGGCTGCGGTGGTTCTTTTGGATGAGATGCTCGGTTTCAAGGGCTGGTCTTATCAGTATGCAATCCCGCTCATATTGATGGGTGTGGATCTGACTATGGCTGTATTTATGATAGTGGGAATAGATGGATGGCAAAACTATATCATGACTGAGATAGTTACATTTGCCCTCAGTATACTGCTTATCATACTGCACTTCACAAAGGTAGTTCCGACATCGTTTTTTGCGATCATATCTGCCTGTGTGACAGGGCTTATTCTTCTGGGAACGATTATGTTGGGCCAGAGGATGATATCCAATGAGTTAAAGAGACGATTTAAAGTATAGAGACATGAATTAATGATTCGGGGAAAAGAAAATGTACGAGGAAATGAGCAGAAAAAGCCGTCTTGTACGTGCTTTAGTCGCTGAATTTAACAGCAACAAGAGACTTACAGAAAAATATAGCGCTAACTCATATGGTAAAAGCGATATGGACGAGGAGTTCCGGTATCCGGAACATCTTAACGCAGAGAAGATATTCTTGAATGAAGAGTCGGAAGATAAAAAGTTCGAGATGGAACTTCTTACCTGGAAAGATTCGACGAGTCCATGGGTAATTCTTCATTTTCATGGTGGCGGATATGTAGGTGCCATGAGAAGACATTATAAAAGAATGGCAGGCCTCTACTCTGAGGTTGGCCACGGAGCAACCGTTCTTACGGTGGATTACAGAGTTGCTCCGGAACATCCTTTTCCTGCTGCACTGGAAGATGCGCGCGAGTCGTATGACTGGCTCCTGGAGCAGGGTTATAAGGAGGAACAGATAATAGTTGCCGGTGATTCCGCGGGGGGCGGGCTTGCTATGGCAATGTGTCATTCCTTGAAATCCGAAGACAGAAAGCTTCCGGCAGGTATTGTAGCCATGTCGCCATGGGCGGATCTTACAACCAGCGGAGCGTCATATAAGGATAATTATGATATAGATCCTGTGTTCGGAAATGAGAGGTCTGAGCTTATATTTGATAATCCGTATATCGGAGATGCCGATCCGAGTGATCCGAGAATATCTCCATTATATGGTGACTTCGACGGATTCCCGCCGATGCTTATACAGTCGGGAACCGATGAAATGCTTTTAAGTGATTCTGAATCAGTGGCAGAAAAGGCAAAAGCCGCAGGGGTGAAGGTCAGATTCACAAAATATCCGGGGATGTTCCATGTCTTTCAGATGGCTGGGACTATTATGGATGAATCAAAATCTGCCTGGGCAGAAGTGAGAAGGTTTTTGGAAGAAATTTTGACTTTATCAAGTTAATTTAGTAAAATACACTTCAAATGTTCTGAAAGGTGGAAGTTATTCATGATTAAGGATAATCAGAGATATCTGAATATAATGCACATTGTGCTGGATGTAGTTGTTCTCATAGCGGCTTATTTTCTGGCTCTGTATATTTCTTTCGGCAGCAAGTTCAGTAACGTTTTGTCGCTCAGAAGATATCTGGAAGTACTTGCAGCGCTTATTCCTATATACCTCATCATTTTCAGAGGATTTCATATGTACAATCCCAAGAGACTGATGGGTTCTTTTGATATCATAAAGAACATTATTTTATCAGACACTATCTGTATAATGATTCTTTCTCTGTTTTTATACCTTTTTAGAAAAAAAGGTGAATTCATGCACTTTTCCATAAAAGTGGTTGGATGGTTTTTTATATGCCTTACAGTGTTGCTTATAATAGAAAGAGTGAGTATAAAGAAGACTCTTTCGGCTATGCGTCGTAAGGGTTATAACCAGAAGCATATTCTTATGGTCGGCTATTCCGATGCGTCATCCAGACTTATTGATGCAATAAAGAGAAACCCTGAATGGGGATACCATATGGTAGGTATTCTTGATGATCTGACAGATGTTGGTACAGAGTACAGACATATTAAGATTACCGGTAAGCTTGGAGATCTGGCAGATATTCTGCAGAATGAGGAAATGGATATAGATGAGGTTGCTATAACGCTTCCGCTTGCAGCTTACGGAAAGCTTGGCGATCTTGTAAACACATGTGAGAAGTACGGAGTACATACGAAGTTCATTCCTGATTACACCGAGGTTATCAGTTCAAACCCTGTTACAGGAGATATGGACGGAGTAGCTGTTGTCAATATCAGAAATGTACCTCTGACTAATCCGTTCAACAGCTTTGTTAAAAGACTGATAGATATATTTGGTTCACTGTTCTTTATTATACTCTTTTCACCGGTTATGCTTATCGCTGCCATAGCGGTTAAAATTTCTTCGCCGGGACCTATTCTGTTTAAACAGAAGAGAGTGGGATTCCACAATAAAGAGTTTAATATGTATAAGTTCAGATCCATGGTTCAGCAGCGTCCTGAGGATGAGAAAAAGGGATGGACAACAAAGGGTGACGCCAGAGTTACCAAGGTTGGTTCGTTTCTCAGAAAAACAAGTGTTGATGAATTACCACAGTTTTTCAATGTTCTTTTCGGTTCTATGAGTATCGTGGGACCTCGTCCTGAAAGAAAGCAGTTTGTTGAGCAGTTTATGGAGGAAATACCGCGTTATAATGTAAAACATCAGGTACGTCCGGGTATAACAGGATGGGCACAGGTAAATGGTCTCCGAGGAGATACAAGTATTCCTGAGCGTATCAAATACGATCTCTACTATATAGAGAACTGGACTGTGTGGCTTGATATCAAGATTATGTTCCTGACCGTATTCAAGGGCTTTGTGAACAAAAATGCATATTAGAAACACTATACTTGCGGTTGGTGAAAAATGGCTGAGATAAAACAGAAGTCAATAAAAAAGAATTTTATAATGAATGCAATCCTGACTATGTCAGGATTCATATTTCCGCTTATTACATCCCCTTATATATCGGATGTTCTTGAAGCAGACGGTACAGGACCGGTAGATTTTGCTACCAGTGTAATAGCGTACTTTGCAATGTTTTCACAGCTTGGTATACCTACTTACGGAATCAAAGTATGCGCCAAAGTCAGGGATGATAAAGAAAAACTGAGTAAGACAGTGCATGAACTGATGCTCATCAATTTTTTGATGAGCGTTGTTGTTTATGTACTTTTTTTTGCGAGCTTGTTCATAGTTCCACAGTTTAAAGATGACAGACTTCTTCTGATAATAGTTAGTTCGACTATATTTTTTAATATGATCGGAATAGATTATCTGTACAGAGGACTTGAGCAATACAAGTATATAACTATCAGATCACTGATATTTAAGGCTATAGCCGTTGTCTTGATGTTCCTTTTGGTAAAACAGAAATCGGATTATGTAATATACGGAGGGATCACTATATTTGCTGCGTCTGCATCAAATGTAATGAATTTTATACACGCCAGAAAACTGATTTCATTTAGAAGCTGCGGTAAGCTAGACTTAAAACAGCATTTCAAACCTATTATGGTTTACTTTGCTATGGTATGTGCCACTCAGGTTTATCTGAATCTGGATAAGATAATGCTCGGATTCATGAAGGAAAAAGTTGATGTAGGATACTATGGAGCGGCAGTAAAGATAAAGAATATACTTGTCAGTATAGTAACTTCGCTTGGGGCTGTTTTACTTCCAAGGGCTTCTTACTATGTTGAGCATAATCAGATGAATGAATTCCGAAGAATAACTGCAAAGGCATTACATTTTGTATGGATATTTGCTACACCGCTTATGGTGTTCTTTGTTATCTTTTCAAGAGAAGGGCTGTTATTCCTTAATAATGCTACATATCTTCCGGCTGTGCCGGCTATGCAGCTTATAATTCCGACGATTCTTTTTATCGGAGTTTCCAATATATTGGGTATTCAGGTGCTGGTTCCTATCGGAAAAGAGAAGATAGTTCTTTATTCCGAAATAGGTGGAGCAGTAGTGGATCTGGTGCTCAACCTGATATTTATTCCGAAATACAAAGCTGCGGGAGCTGCGTTCGGAACATTAATCGCCGAATTGGTTGTTGTGTTAATTCAGGTATATTTCATGAGGGACCTGAAGGATTCGGTTGACCTGAAGAACATGTTTGGAAAGATAGGATATTGGAGAATAATTATAGCATTGATAGTGGCTTCGCCTGCCGCAATCTATGTGAAATACATTGATAAAAGTATATTGCCGGACAGTGTGAGAATTCATAGCTTTATTCTGATGGCAATATCGGCTATACTGTTTTTTGGAGTGTACCTGGTTGCTATGCTGATTACCAAAGATAGTTTAGCTACTGAAATAATGGGCAATATAGTTTCCAAAGTCTTAAAGAAAAAAAAGAAATAAGACATATTATATAGATTCAGGAGGATTTGATCAAAATGTCACAGTATGATTATCTTGTAGTTGGAGCCGGACTTTTCGGAGCTGTTTTTACACAGAAGGCTAGAGAGGCAGGAAAGAAAGTTCTTGTTATAGATAAGAGAGACACTATAGCGGGAAATGTATATACAGAAGATGTTGAGGGAATCAAGGTACATAAGTACGGTGCACATATCTTCCATACAAATGATACAGATGTATGGAACTATGTTACAAGATTTGCTACATTCAACAGATTCACAAATTCACCTGTTGCAAATTACAAGGGAGA
>JAFZXD010000277.1 GCA_017616955.1 Eubacterium sp.
AACAATACAGGCAGAAGGTGGAATCAATATTGCCAGTGTTGAATGGCTGAGAGGAATCCGAAAGTATTGTTCTGAAAACGGAATAATTCTTATAGTTGATGATATACAGGTTGGAATCGGAAGAAGCGGTTCATTCTTCTCATTTGAGAGAGCCGGAATCGTTCCTGATATGGTTGTTCTTTCCAAGTCTATAAGTGGATTTGGAATGCCTATGTCACTCCTTCTTCTGAAACCTGAATTCGATCTGTTCCGTCCTGCAGAGCATAACGGAACATTCAGAGGAAATAACCTTGCATTCGTAGGTGGTGCAGCAGCACTTAATTACTTTGAAGAGAACAGACTTGATGATGTTGCCAAGAAGAACGGTGAGATCATTGAAGAAGCTCTTAAGGATATTTGCTCAAAATACAGCTTCATCGACTATAGAGGAATTGGAATGATTTGGGGAATAGATTTCTCTCGTGTTGATACTACACTTGCTATCAAATGCGTACATGAAGCATTTGACAGACACCTTATTCTTGAGGTAGCCGGACGTAAGGATGCGGTACTGAAGATCATGCCGCCACTTACAATCGACGAGAAGACCTTAAGAGAAGGCCTTGCAATTGTAAAAGAAGTTGTTGATTCAGTAATGGCTTAAGTATATTAACAATCCGGAGGATTATCCCCTCCGGATTTTTTTAGTTGTTTTTTAATATGATTTGTATTATCATAAAATAGTTTCGTTGCGCTAGGGTAGTTTTTTGCGCAAAAAAAGTTGAAAGGAATTTAAGTATGCGATTTTATTTGGCCCTTTACCTGGCCAAGATAGTATCTTTTTTACTTCATATTTTTGCAAAAGAAAGAGGTACAGTTCTTCCGGGAAAGGTTGCACTCAGAATAGACCCGAAGTTCTTAGCGCATGTAAAAGGTATCAATCCCGAAAAGGTTGTTTTTGTAACAGGTACAAACGGAAAAAGTACAACTACAAATCTTATCAATCATCTGCTTACACATTCGGGAATGCATGTTACTTCCAATCTTAAGGGAGCTAATATGCTGAAAGGTGTTACAACAACAATTCTCAAAGAGATGTCATTATCCGGAAGCATTCATACTGATGCTATAGTTTTGGAAACTGATGAGAGATATGTGAATCTTATCAGACAGCAGCTTCCTGCAAAGTATGTTTGTATTACAAATATTCAGAAGGATCAGGCTCAGAGAAACGGCGAACCTTCTTATATATTGAATAAGCTGAAGCCTGTTGTTGGTCCGGATGTAACTCTTTTCCTGAATAAGAATGAACCTAACTCTTATTCTCTTAAAGAACTGGCAGGAAGAACTATCAGTTACGGAGTTAACGAGAATAGTCATTCTTACAATAAGGAGGATGATTTCTTTTCTGTATCACTTCCATGTCCATGTTGTCACAATCCACTAACATTTAAAACTTACAATATAGAGAATATCGGACCTTTTTCTTGTCCTTCATGTGGTTTCGGAGGTGAGAAGGAGACAGATTATCTTGTAGAAAGCGTTGATTTTGAGGGAAAGAAGTTTACAGTTAACGGAAATGAATATGCCCTCAATTTTAATACAGCATATTTCCTCTATTGCTATGTTCTTGCAATAGGTGTTGCAACTGAGCTGGGACTTTCTCAGAAGCAGATAGCAGCTGCTCTTAAAGCTTTCAAGAATATTCGTGGAAGACTTGAAACCAAGAAGATAGCAGGAAAGACACTTCATTATATAAAGATGAAGCAGGAAAATTCGGAAACTACACAATCTTCACTGAATCTTATTGCAAGAGATAAACGTAAGAAGACATTTATGATCGGATATGATGAGTATCTGGATTTCAAGCCGCCGCTTGTTATCTCGTTCTATCCGTTTGATTATGATACAAGAGGAATTCTTCGTTCAGGTGTGAAGAAGTGGATATGTATGTCAAAAGCTATGGGACATGCTGTTGCACTTAGATTCCTGTATGACGGTTTCGATGAGAAAGATATGATAGTTCTTTCCGACAGTCATGAGGAAACTATCGAGAAAACTCTTTCTAAGGTACCGGGAGATGATCCTGTATACCTTGTTGAAGAAATACCTTATTGGAAGAAATGAGGAATATAGAATTGGGTAATTTTACACTGTTTAACGAGATACGTTCCGGAAGTCATCGTGACGATATAGAGGTAAGTAATCACAAAGCTCTCAAGATATCTTCCGATGTAAGAGGTATACATATACTTTGGATGTATCCTGATGTTCTCAGCATGCATGGTGGACGTGGAGATGCTATGGCGTTACTGCATTTTAGTAATCTTATGAAGCTTCCGTGTACTATAAGACGTATCAATAAACTCACTGATGAGATTCCGTTTGACTGGGCAGATATGATCCTGTTCCCAAGCGGTGATCTTAGTATAATGGAAGATCTCTGTAAGGCACTCATGCCTAAGAAGGATGATTTTAAAAAGTTCGCCAAGAGTGGCAAGGTTATACTTGCTATCGGAAGTACCGGTGCGATACTTGCAGAGAAGGTTTCATATCTTGAAGAGGGAAGTTTTAAGGGACTTGGTCTTCTTGGAATGATCATGAAACAACGTAAGACTGTATTCGGAGATGATCTGTGGATCAGCACATCAGATGGAAAAGAGCTTCTCGGAACACAGATCCAGCTGGCTGATGTTCGCCTCAGAGACGAGCAGGAGCCATTTGGCAAAGTAGTGTACGGACGCGGTAATAACGGAAAAGGTGCAGAAGGAGCAAGAAGAAATAATGTTATCTTTACTCATTTGCTTGGCCCGGTTCTTACAAAGAATCCTGTGTTTACCCAGGAGATACTTAAGATATCTGCTGAGAAAGCCGGCCTTAATCCGGATGATTACAGTATAAATGAGAAGAACATCGAACTTGAACTTGCGGCTCTTGAAGACTGCAAAACGTTCGTGCAAACGAAGATGAAATAAGAATAAAAAAGATGAGATCGGAGCAGATCTGTTGTAATGAATGACAGATTAAATCTGATCTCTTTTGTCATCTTTTGAGAGGAGTTATCTGTTATATCGCTCCGCCCTATTACAATGAAATGAGGAATAATTATGAGTAAACAATCATGGAAAGCCGGTAATATGCTTTATCCGGTTCCTGCGGTTATGGTAAGCTGTCAGAAACCCGGTGAAAAAGCAAATATCATAACGCTTGCATGGGCGGGAACTATCTGCTCAGACCCGGCAATGCTTTCAGTATCTATCAGACCTGAGAGATATTCATATGATATCATAAAGGAGACTGGTGAATTTGTTGTAAATCTTGTTACAACAGACCTTACAAAAGCATGTGACTGGTGTGGTGTAAGATCCGGCCGTGATCATGATAAATTCAAAGAGTTAAAGCTTACACAGTTTACGTCAGAATTCATGGACACTCCTGCTATTGAAGAGAGCCCGGTAAATATCTACTGCAAGCTTAAGAAGATAGAAAAACTTGGTTCGCATGACATGTTTATAGCTGAAGTAGTCGGAGTGACGGTGAGTGATGAATATATGGATGCAAAGGGCCGTTTTGACCTTAGAGCAACTAATCTTATGGCATATTCCCACGGGGAATACTTTGCCCTGGGAAAGAAGCTTGGTAAGTTCGGTTACTCCGTAAAGAAGAATAAGAAATCTTCAAAGCATTCTAAACGGAGGAAAGGCTGATGCTCTATATAATAAGACACGGAAAAACAGATTGGAATGTAATGCATAAGCTTCAGGGCAAAACAGATGTTCCTCTTAATGATGAAGGTCGTGCGATGGCAGAGCAGGCCAGAGAAGAATATCAAGACGTACATTTTGATATCGCATTTTGTTCTCCGCTGAGTCGTGCCAGAGAGACTGCTGAGATACTCCTGAGGGGAAGAGATATTCCTATTATTACAGATGATAGACTCACAGAAATGAGTTTCGGAATATATGAAGGAAA
>JAFZXD010000278.1 GCA_017616955.1 Eubacterium sp.
AGCATTTGATGAAGATAGAGATGAACTTCTCGGCGGTAAACTGCTGGAAGTGATAGATGCTGAGAAGAATATCAGAGTTGATAGGGTGACGAATATCGGATGCAGCATGAAGTCATCACGAGAATCCGTTTTACTGGCTGAAAAGTATGATTATATTTATTCGGTCATAGGAGTTATACCGCATCATGTCGATGAGATAAATGAAAATGACATAGAAGAACTTAGAAGTCTTGCAAAGAGTTCTAAAAAGGTAGTAGCAATTGGTGAAATCGGACTGGATTACTATTATGATGAACCGGCACGAGAACTTCAGCATAAGTGGTTTATGCGTCAGATGGAACTGGCAGGCGAGCTTAAACTACCAATCGTAATACACAGCAGAGAAGCAGCACAGGATACGGTTGAGCTTATGCATAAGGTTCATGCAGAAGATATCGGTGGAGTGGTACATTGTTATTCCTATTCTGAGGAAATGGCAAGAGAGTTTTTGAAAATGGACTTCTTTTTCGGAATCGGCGGAGTAGTGACATTTAAAAATGCAAAGAAGCTTAAAAGAGCGGTTGCATCAATCCCGCTTGATAAGATAGTTCTTGAGACAGATTCACCATATCTTACACCTTCACCGTACAGAGGTGAAAGAAATGATTCAAGATATCTCTCATATGTTGTGAGTGAGATAGCAAGGATAAAGGAGATAAGTGAAGAGGAAGTGGCTGAGGCTACATATAACAATGCGCTTAAACTTTATCGCATATAATAACCGGAAATGCAGGAGGAAAATCTTCCTGCATTTTTCTTTTTATGATATATTGATTTTTTGTAAGTATATTATATATAGAAATTAAAACCGGTTGTGATCAGAGATAAAGAAAGAATAGGTTGATAATATGAATAATACATCTAAAAATGAAATGGCCAAGATACTGCTTCTGGAAGATGATGAAATGATCGTATCCGGACTGTTATATGCGCTTCAGAATGAAGGATACGATGTATCTTATGCACCGGACGTGAGTACTGCGAAAAAGCTGATTGATGAGGCGATATATGATATCGCGGTTTTGGATATACAGCTTCCTGACGGAACAGGAAACGAAGTCGGCAGACTGTTAAAAGAAAAGGGTGTTCCGGTTATCTTTCTGACAGTCGTTGATGATGAATCAAAGATAGTCAGGGCATTTGAAGAGGGAGCGGAAGATTATGTTGTAAAACCATTCAGGATTCGTGAACTTCTTGCCAGGATAAAGCGGACGATTGCCAACAACAAAGGGCAGGAGAGGAATGTCCTGACTGTCGGAAAAGTTACAATAGATACAGATGCCGGTAAGGTTTGGGTAGGAGATGAGTGTATAGTTCTTACAGCTCTCGAGTACAGAATACTGCTCATCTTTGCTTCAAATAAAGGAGTTCTCTTGTCGAGAAATCAGATACTCGACAGAATCTGGGACATAGATGGAAACTTTGTTGAAGACAATACTCTTACGGTATATGTAAAACGTATCAGAGAAAAGTTGGGAGACGCAATTAATATAGAGACGGTAAGGGGGATAGGTTATCGTGTGGATTAACCGTAAAGAGATAGAAGGTCTCTCCGAATTTATTAAGGAATCGGATGAAGGGGCAGTTAGAGAGATAAGAGATAACAAAGAGGGACCTCTCAGTATTTTGAAAAATGATATCTATACGCTGGTTGAGTCGAAGAATGAACAGCTGAAGAATGCATATATTCAGAGGGATGTTCTGGCAGATTATATGTCGGATATATCACATCAGCTCAAAACTCCTATCACATCTATGGAAATGATGCTGGATCTTATGGAAGATGCACCTCCGGAAAAGAAAGAAGAATTCAGGAGAAATATCAAATTCTCGCTTCACAAGATGGAATGGCTTCTTGGGGCACTTCTGAAAATGGCTAAAATAGATGCGGATGCGGTGACATTTGACAAAAAGCCTGTACCGGTATCAGAGCTGATAGAAACGGTCAGACCATCGGTAGATGTTCTTCTGGATATCAACGATCAGACTATAGAGCAGACAAATGACGTAAGTATTACCTGCGATAAAAGATGGATGGCAGAAGCTCTTACGAATATTATAAAAAATGCTATCGAACATTCTCCGAAGACCGGAGTTATAACAATCGACTGCGGAGATAACCCGCTGTATGAATGGGTTTCGATAAAGGACAGCGGTTCAGGAATGGATAAGATGAGTTACTCGGCGCTGTTTAAGAGATTTGAGTATTCGACAAATGAAAACGGATTCGGAATAGGAATGCCGCTCGCTCTTACTATTGTAAAGGGACAGGGTGGAGATATTGATGTCGACTTTGGAGGGAACGGACAGGGAGCGACATTTATAATAAAGATGTATAAATAAAATTCTTTTATTGTCACCTTACAGTCACTTTAGGTGATTATGATTGTTTTATAACAAAGGAGGAAAAATAAGATGGCAATTTTAGAGATTAAGAATCTGACAAAGAGATACGGAGAAGGAGATGCGGCGGTTGTGGCACTTGATGATGTTTCTTTTTCAGTGGAAAAGGGTGAGTTTACTGCGATAACGGGAACATCAGGTTCCGGTAAATCAACACTGATAAATATGATAGGCGGAATAGATAATCCAACTTCGGGACAGGTCATAATAGAAGGAAAGGATATATCACTTCTATCGGAGGATGAGCTGGCTATATTCAGACGCAGAAATCTTGGTATGATATATCAGTTTTACAATCTTATACCGACTCTTACAGCAGAAGAGAATATAGTTCTCCCATGGAGACTGGACGGACGTCGAAAGAATACCAAAAAAGTAAAAGAACTGCTGAAAGTACTGGGACTTGAAAAAAGGGCAGGGCATCTTCCCGGACAGATGTCGGGAGGACAACAGCAGAGAGTATCTATAGGAAGAGCTCTTATCAATGACCCTGCATTTATTCTGGCTGATGAACCAACCGGAAATCTTGACAGTAAGACAACCGGAGAAATAATCGATCTCTTAAAATATATGAATGAACGATTTAAGCAGACAATTCTTTTGGTTACGCATGATG
>JAFZXD010000279.1 GCA_017616955.1 Eubacterium sp.
CAGAGGACTGAAAATCCTCGTGTCACTGGTTCGATTCCGGTTCTGGGCACACACAACTCCGATTATGTCGGAGTTATTTTTTTGCAATTTAATATAATTTTATATACTATAGATTTACTTGAAGAGTTGTTCCTCGGCGTGCTATCATTTTGTTGTTTTCCACAGTTATGAAAAGAGTAAGGTGATAATTACAATGAATGATGATCTTATGAACAAGATAATTCTTGAAGAGGTGAAAGAGAATGAACTTGAGCTTCTTCTTGATATGCAAGTAGAAAGTTTTATGCCCCTTTTTGAGAAATACCATGATTCAATGTCTCCTGCAATTGAATCAATAGAAAGAATAAAAAGAAGATGGTCTGTTCCAAATAGGAAGTATTTCTTCATTAATATGGATGGTACACGTGTAGGAGTAATCAATATAGGGCATAATAACCCTAAGGAGAAAAGGGAATCTTATATAAGTCCATTGTTTGTATTGCCAAGATTTCAGAATCGAGGAATCGGATATGCTGCGATTATGAAAGCATTTGAGATTAGTCCTGATGTCAAACGGTGGGTTCTTGAAACTATAATGCAGGAAAAGGGTAATTGTCACTTGTATGAAAAATGCGGTTTTAAGCGTTTCGGTGACGAAAAACATGTAAATGATAAGATGACCCTTATTATGTATGAATTATATAGATAATATCAAAAATAGCTAATTTCATCATGTCTTTATTTCACAAATGTTAATTGATTTATTATGTGTTTTATGATAGATTAAAACATAGGTTAACAATAGTTATATAGTCGTACTAATGGGGTTATTGTAAAAAAGGAGTGAAAAAATGAAGAGAAGAATATTTAGTTTTGTTCTTGCATTAGCATTTATTTTAGGAGTAATGGTTCCTTTTACTGAGTCTGAAGCTGCGAGTAGAAAAAATACAACAATCTATTTAAAAAATCAATCGGTAAATGTTACGTTTTCAATAGCTAAAGAGGATAGACAGACTGCAGCTAAGGCACTTAGCAAAGCTCTTGGTGCATCCATCAAAAATGGTAGATCTTTCTATATTCGTGTGAACGGAAAGAGATATAAGGCTCTTAATAAGAAGGGAACTATCTGGATTTCAGGAGTTAAGCTTAAAGATTTTGTTGCTAAGAAGGGTAAGAATACAGATCAGACTGAGATTACTTTAAAAGCTAACTTTATCAATATCTTTAGAATTGCTGCTCTTTCAGGAAAGACAGCTTCCTTCAAATACACTATGACTGTTGGTAAAGCAACTATCAAGAATGTTAAGATCACAAAGAATAAGAAGTTTGTGTTCACAGGAAATGGTAAGAAGTATACGGCTTCAGTTCAGAAGGGTAAGATAATTCTTCTTGGCGACCATGAAAAGGATGCATTTGTAAAGAATATGAAGAATGCAGGAGTTATTAAGAAGGTAATAGTTAAATAGTTAATTTATTTTGAATTATAAATGGCTACCGGTTTTTAGGATTTAACCTAATTTCCGGTAGCCATTTTTTTGCTTGTACATATTTTATTTAAATGTCAGTATTGCTGCAGTTTAATTAAATCAGAAATGTCATTTAATTCTGTGTAATCTGTTACACTCGCAATAACTTCAGGGTAGGATGTGAGCGCTGTATTTTTACTGTCTCCCGTTACTGAGATAATATGTTTTATTCCTGCTGAAACAGCCGCTTGTACGCCTATGGTACTATCTTCAAATACAAGTATATTATTAGCAGGCATTTCCAGTTTTTCTATAGCAGCAAGGTATAGATCTGGATGAGGCTTGAGAGGGATATTTCCGGCTCCGATAATAACGTCCTCCCATTTGAACCATCTATCGAGATTGTAGCGTTCAAAGTATAAGTTCATATTTTCAAGATTGGCAGTTGTTGCTATAGTACGTTTTACTCGGGCAAGCATAAGATAGTTTAAGAAGCTTTCAAGCCCGGGAGCGAGCTGAACATCAGCTTTTACAAGCATATTTCTATAGAGTCGCTCCTTTTCATCGGTGAACTGAACGATCATGTTATCAGTCAGTTCATAGCCTAAGAAATGTTCCAGTATCTCCTTGGCGGTCTTCCCCTTGATATGGAGCTCCATATCTTCATCGCTTACAGGTTTAAGCGCAAGTTCTTCAATGTAAAGCTGCCATGCTTTATCATGATATATTCCGTCAAATATACATGTGCCGTTAAAATCGAAAATGACGGCAATGTCCTTGTTCATTTCGTACATATAACCTTCTCCAAATTGTTAAAAAATATAGGTAAAAACATAGATTATTTTATATAGCATTTGATAATACGTCAAGGTCGTAAATTATTGCAAAAATCAAATAGACATGGCTATTACAGGTTGTTATAATGACCTTATATTGCGAAAAAGGGGAAGGAATATGGCTGATTGGGTAGTAATAGTAGATGATGATTTGACTAATCTGAAAGTGGCCGGACATATTCTTAGCAAATATGATAAAAAGGTTACAACACTGACATCCGGAAAGGCACTTCTTGATTTTATATGTGTAAATTCACCTGATATCATTTTAATGGATATCAATATGCCGGGTATGGATGGATTTGAGACTCTCAGTAGACTGAGAGAACTCGAGAGAGAACTTGATATAGAAGAGATTCCCGTTATATTTTTGACTGCTGATGATGATATGAGTACCGAGAGCCGTGGTTTTGAAGAAGGTGTATCGGACTTTATCAGAAAACCGTTTGATCCGGAAGTTCTTGTAAGAAGAATCGACAATATAATCGGCAAGCAGGAGAAGCTTCTTCATTTTCAGGAAGAGGCTACCCGAGATCAGCTTACCGGTCTTCTGAATAGATCTGCCGTAAATGAGAGATTAGAGCAAGTATGTCGAAAAACTCCGGGTTATTTTTTTATCATCGATCTGGACTGCTTTAAACTTGTTAATGATCTCTATGGTCATGATATGGGTGATAAGCTGCTTCTCTCATTTGCAAAGACTATAAAAGCAACGCTGACACCGGACAGTATTATAGGGCGTATCGGCGGAGATGAATTTGTCGCATTCTCTTCTGATATCGGTTCTGAAAATGACATCAAAAGAATCTCAGTGAATCTTAATATGGGGCTTGTTGAAAAGGCCAAAAGACTTCTGGGACGAGACATGCAGATTCCGCTTGGTGCATCTATAGGAGCTATGTATGTATCAGGTGTGGGAACTTCGTATGAAGATGTTTTCAATGCCGCGGATAAAGCATTATATAAAGTAAAAATGAATGGAAAGCATGGATATGCAATCTTCAGCTTTGACGAAGAGGATGATTTTGAAGAATCCCAAATGATGAATCTGAAGACGATCAGCATGATTCTTGCTGAAAGAAATATTCCTGACACGGCACTTCAGTTGGATAAGAATGCATTTATTAATGTATATCGATTCGTTATGAGATACATTATCAGATATCATAAGAATGCATGTAAGATATTATTCACTCTTAAACCTACAGAAGATCAGGATGAGGATGATTTTAGTGTAAGCTGTGACAGTTTTTGTGCACATATAAAGACACATTTAAGAAAAAGCGATCTGGTTTTACAGTATAGAAAGGATCAGATATTTGTATTTCTTACCGATATAAAAGAAGCTGCTATCGAACAGGTGATCGGTGGAATACTTCGTTCCTGGGATTTGGAGAATGGAAAAGTATTATCGGTTACGTATGAAAGCGAATTCATGGAAGCTGATACTCTGGATAGAGGAGACGAAGATCAGCCATGGATAGCGGTTGTAGACGATGACGTAACAAATCTGAAGATGGCAGGTCATGTACTCATCAAAAACAATATGAGAGTAACGACACTAAAATCCGGAAGAGCACTTATAGATTTTCTGAAAGACAACAGACCGAATCTTATTCTGCTGGATGTTAAAATGCCTGAGATGGATGGATTCGAGACAATGCTCGAGCTGAGAGCTATGGAGAAAGAGGTTGCGGAAATCCCTGTTATATTCCTCACGGGAAATGATGATGAGGAATCAGAGAAGAAGGGACTGGCTATCGGAGCTACAGACTTTATCAGGAAACCATTTGTTCCGGAAGTCCTCATCATGCGTGTAAAGCATATCATTGACATGGTAAGGCTTCAGAGGAATCTGGCTGAAGAGGTAGAGAAAAAGACCAAGGAAAATGAACACTTGTTCCTTCACGTAGTAAAATCTCTGGCCGATGCTATAGACGCAAAGGATTCGTATACTAAAGGACATTCGGGAAGAGTTGCCGAATACTCAAGAGAGATTGCCAAGAGATTTGGTTATACAGGACAGGAACAGACAGATATATATATGATGGGACTTCTCCACGATGTTGGTAAGATCGGAGTTCCGGATGAAGTTATCAATAAACCGGGACAGCTTACTGAGGAAGAATTCGATCAGATTAAGAAGCATCCGGTTATCGGATATCAGATATTATCGAATATCAAGGAGATGCCGTCGCTGTCAACAGGAGCCCGCTGGCATCATGAGAGATATGACGGGACAGGATATCCAGATGGACTTGTTGGAAATGAAATCCCTGAGGCTGCGCGAATCATAGCTGTTGCGGATGCATATGATGCTATGACCAGTAACAGAAGTTACCGTGATCAGATTCCACAGGATAAAGTACGAAGCGAATTTGATAAGTGCAGCGGAACACAGTTTGATCCTCGGTTTGCGGATATCATGATGAAGATGATAGATGAAGATGTAAACTATGATATGAAGGAAAAGAAGAATCGAGAGAACAAAGACACTGATTCAGAAGAATAATATAAAGAAAAAATAACGAAACGAAGTGAAAAACGACAAGGAGTTATAAACTCTAAGTCGTTTTTACTTTATTTATTAAAAAAATAAAAAAAACTCTTGTTTGACTATTAAAAATAAAGTAATATAATGCAAATGGTTACTAAAAGATATATAAGATGGCCAACTGCGCATTGATGGAAAAAGTTGGAAATGGAGAAAATGTTATGAACACATTTAACAAGAAACTGGTGTTTGAAGATGGAACGGAATATCCCGGTTACGGATTTGGTGCCGACAGGGACGCAGTATGCGAAATAGTTTTCAATACTTCAATGGCCGGTTATCAGGAAATCGTTTCTGATCCGTCATATACGGACCAGGCAATAGTTATGTCCTATCCGCTTATCGGTAATTACGGAATAACTGATGAGGACTTTGAGAGCAAGATGTTAAATCTTGGAGCACTTATAGTTCGTGAGGTAAATGAATTCCCATCAAACTTCAGATTCACAAGAACTCTTTCAGAACTTCTTGAAGAAAATGATGTACCGGGAATATATGGTGTCGACACAAGAAAGCTTGTACGTAGTATCAGAGATATCGGATCCAGAAAGGTTCTGATAACAGGAATAGATACAAGTACGGAAGAGGGCATTTCCATACTGAAGAATACCGAGCTCAGACATGATGCTGTACAGAGATGCAGCTGCAAGAAGAGATGGTATGCCAGAACATCAAATCCAAAGTTTAACGTTGTTGCGATAGACTGTGGAATGAAAATGAATATAGTAAGAGAACTTAATCGTCATGGATGCAATGTGACGGTTGTTCCATATAATACATCAAACGAAGAGATTATGGCTATGAATCCGGACGGAGTTTTCATATCCAACGGCCCCGGAGATCCTGAGGACGTTAAGGAAGTTATTGAAACTCTTAAGAACATTAAGGGAAAGGTTCCTATGTTCGGTATCTGTCTGGGACATCAGCTCATAGCTCTTTCTTATGGTGCAAAGACTTATAAGCTGAAGTTTGGTCACAGAGGAGGAAATCATCCGGTTAAGGATCTGAAGACCGGAAAGATAGAGATAACAAGTCAGAACCACAGTTATGCTGTGGATGACAAGACTGTAGACGGTACAGGACTTGAAGTATCACATATTAACCTTCTGGATAATACAGTAGAAGGACTGTGTTCTGAAAAGGATAAGGTATTCTCAGTACAGTATCATCCTGAGAGTGCACCGGGTCCACAGGACAGCACATATTTATTTGATAGATTTATTGAGAACATGTCCAACAGAGGTTAATTATTATCATAACTGTGAAAAACGTTTAGATCATAGAGGAAAGAATTATGCCTAAAAGAAAAGATTTACACAAAATACTTGTTATCGGATCCGGTCCTATTGTTATAGGACAGGCAGCAGAGTTTGATTACGCCGGAACACAGGCGTGTCTCGCTCTCAAGGAAGAGGGTTATGAAGTAATACTTGCAAATTCAAACCCTGCAACGATCATGACAGATACAATGATAGCAGATAAAGTATATATGGAGCCTCTTACACTTGAATATCTGGCTCGTATATGCCGTTATGAGAGACCGGACGCTATCGTTCCGGGAATCGGTGGACAGACAGGACTTAATCTTGCCATGCAGCTGAATGACAAGGGCGTTCTTGAGGAATGCGAGATTGAGCTTCTCGGTACCGATGCAGCCAGCATCAGATGCGCCGAGGACAGAGAAGAGTTCAAGGAACTCTGTGAGAAGCTTGGTGAGCCTGTAGTACCATCAGAGATCACATATACAGTAGAAGAAGGACTTAAAGCGGCTGAGGAGATCGGATATCCTGTAATCCTCAGACCTGCATTTACTCTTGGAGGAACCGGTGGTGGATTTGCCGATAATCCTGAAGAGATGGCCGAGATGATGAAGAATGCTCTTGCCCTTTCACCTGTACATCAGGTACTGGTTGAGAAGAGTATCAAGGGTTATAAAGAGATAGAGTACGAAGTAATGAGGGATGCAAATGACACCGCCCTCGTAGTATGCAACATGGAGAACTTGGACCCTGTCGGAATTCATACAGGTGATTCAATCGTAGTTGCTCCTAGCCAGACACTTACAAATAAAGAGTATCACATGCTCCGTGACAGTGCTCTCAGAATCATCAGAGCTCTTGGAGTAAAGGGTGGATGTAACTGCCAGTTTGCGCTTGATCCTGAGTCATTTAACTATTATGTAATAGAAGTAAATCCTCGTGTATCAAGATCATCAGCACTTGCATCAAAAGCCAGTGGTTATCCTATCGCCCGCGTATCTGCAAAGATCGCAGTCGGAATGAACCTTGACGAGATTAAGCTTGCCAACACACCTGCATGCTTCGAGCCTGCACTTGATTATATAGTAACAAAGATGCCTAGATTCCCATTTGACAAGTTCACTCTTGCGTCAAATGTACTCTCAACTCAGATGAAGGCAACCGGAGAGACTATGTCTGTCGGACGTACAGCTGAGGAGAGTTTGCTTAAGGCTATCAGATCACTTGAAGACGGAAAGAATCACATCCATCTCGCTAAGTTCGATGTGAAGAATCTGTCTGACAAGCCGGAACCTGAGAATAAGAAAGAAGCTATCGATAAACTTCTTAAGTATATCGAAGACGGAACAGATGACAGAATCTACGCTCTGTCACAGCTTATATGGTTGGGCGTGGATCTTCAGGTTATATATAACAGAACAAAGATCGATATGTTCTTCCTTGATAAGATCAAGAACATCGTTGATTTCGAGAAGAAACTTGAGCAGGTTGATAAGCTCGATAAGGACACTCTGTTCGAGGCAAAGAAGATGGGATTCTCCGATTCATATATCGCTGAGCTCACAAATCAGACAGAGGAAGAAGTATGGAAGCTCAGAAAGAGCTTTGATATAAAGCCTGTTTATAAGATGATCGATACTTGCGCAAGCGAGTTTGAAAGCTATGTACCTTATTTCTATTCAACATATGAAGATGAAAATGAGTCCATAGTATCCGATAAGAAGAAGATTATAGTTCTTGGTTCAGGACCTATCAGAATCGGACAGGGTGTTGAGTTCGATTACTCAACAGTTCATGCTGTAAGAACTATTCATGACATGGGTTATGAAGCTATAGTTATAAACAACAACCCAGAGACAGTTTCAACAGATTACACTACAGCAGATAAACTGTATTTTGAACCTCTTACAGTTGAGGATATCATGAATATCATTGACCTTGAGAAGCCGGAGGGTGTTATCACATCACTCGGTGGACAGACAGCTGTAAATCTTGCTGAACCACTTGAGGCAAGAGGAGTTAAGATTATCGGTACAAGCTGTGAAGCTATATTCAGAGCAGAAGACAGAGATGCATTTGAAAATGTCATCAGAAGTCTTGATATCCCTCATCCAAAGGGAGAAGCAGTTACAGACATTGAAAGCGGTGTTGCTGCAGCAGAAAAGATCGGTTATCCGGTACTTGTTCGTCCAAGTTTCGTACTTGGTGGACGTGCTATGCAAATAGTTGCAAAAGAAGAACAACTAAAGCATTATCTAAAGACAGCAGTTGAGATTGATGAAGATAAGCCAGTGTTAGTTGATAAATATATATGTGGAAAAGAAGTCGAAGTA
>JAFZXD010000280.1 GCA_017616955.1 Eubacterium sp.
ACGTGATGGAGATCTTAAGAAGAGTGCTGCTATGGTTCAGACAAGAATAGAGCTATTTAATGATATTCCTGAGCAGGTTGATTTCTTTGAGGCTGTACCTGATTATGATGTAAGCATGTACACTCATAAGAAGATGAAGACCAATCCGGAGAATTCACTGACACTTCTTCAGGAAGTAAGACCTGTACTTGCAGAAGCTGCAGCATTTGACAACGACAGTCTTTTTGAACTTCTTAAGGAATTCGGAGCTGAACACGAATATAAGACAGGATACGTTATGTGGCCTCTCAGAACCGCTATGTCGGGAAAGGCAGCAACACCTGGTGGAGCCACAGAACTTATGGCTATTCTTGGTAAAGAAGAAAGCCTGAAAAGAATAGATGATGCCATAAAAAAATTGTCGGAGTAGGGTATAACGAAGTGACCTTTCTCTTGTGAAGAAAATAAAGCTATGGTATACTGTTAGAGTTCGAGTTATAAAGCTTATGACAACTCTGAGAGAGGAGATATTTCCAATGAGTGACATTATAAATGCGATAAGTGAAATGAAGACCGAAACATTGGTAGTGCTTATATTCGCTGCATTGCTGCTTATCTTTTTGCTTGTTCTGATTGTTATAACGATCAAGGTTCTCAGGACAAATGAACTTTCGGATGATGACACAGAGGAAGAAGAGCTCCCGGACGTAGATGTGGAAGAAGATGAATCCACAGCCAGGTCTAAGATGGTGGATGAGTTAGCTAAGTCCGTCGAAGAAGCTAGGGCTAAGATGGAAGCTGAAAGAAGAGCTGATTCTGATGATGAAGAAGACGAAGCTGATGAAGATGATGACGAATTCAGCGAAGATGATGAGGATGAAAGAGCTAAAAAGTCTGCTAAGGAAAGAGCTGAAGCTATAACACGAGCTGTTACCGGTGAAGATGACACCGATGACGAAGATGAAGACGATTATGATGAGGACGAAGACTTCGAAGATGATATGGAATACGAAGCTGAGTCTGATAAAGAAGATGAATACGAAGATTCAGATGACGAAGAGGATGAATCTGAAGAGGAAATATCTACTTCCGTAAGTACAGATTCAGATAAGATCGATGCTGACAGGATCGAAGAGGAACTCAGGAAGGTCAGAGAAAAAACTGCTGACAACATTGAGGGAATGAATGAAACAGCAAAGCTTCGTGCTGAGTCACCTGATTACAATGCATCATTTGACAGTGCTTTCGTAGAAAAGCCTGATAATGATGAAGATAAAGAAGAGCCGGTTATTCCGAATCCTACAGTTGAATCTGTTCTCGGTGAAGAAAAGCCGGAAGAAGACGAATTCATTAAAGATGATGAAGTGCCTGCAGGATCAACTCTTGATGTTTCCGAAGAAGAGACACTTCGTAAAGCTGTAAGAAAAGCAAGAAGCGGAGATAAGATTACTGTTAATCCTGTAAATGAAGTCAAGATTAATACAGTTAACTCCGTTGAGACAGTTAATACAATAAATCCTAAGGCGGGAATAAATGACATGAAGGATATGGAAGACTTCATGGAAGAGAATCCTGAGCCTAAGACAAAAAAACGTAAAGTAAAAAAGAAAGACCTTGATTTCGAAGAAAAGTTCGGAACTCACGGTGATGAGATAAAGACTGCTAAGTACTTCTGGTACAATACACAGGATATCGAGGGACTTGCTCGTAAGGAAGATATGTATTTCAAGTGTCATTATTTTGATGATGCAGATAATGCAATAATCGACCTTGTGACCGAGATGTACGACTGTGCATTTGTTCGTACAGAGCAGTTACAGAGAATAGCATACGGTATCACTTTCCAGTCAATGGGAATGAAGGATATACTTCGTTCGGAGGAGAAGCTTGGTTTTAACAGAAACAAAGCTACAAAGGAACCAACCGAAGCCGACAGAGAAGAAGTATATAAGAAGTGGTGCGAGTATGTAGATAATTTCCACAAAATCATAGTGATAAATGCTCCTGAAGACATCGAAGAATATATGATCAACAAGATGTATGAGTATGGAAGACGTGATGTAGAAGAGCTTATGTACAGCCCATACTAAAAGCGGTTATACAGTAAATATATGTTTCATGAAAGGGGATTGACGATGGAACTTAGTATCAAGACAGTATCGTTCGGAGGATATGACAAAAAGGCTACAGAGACTTACATTTTAGAACAGGAAAAGAAGTACGAGAGCGAGATTAAACAGCTTAAGGAAGATGCTGAGAAGCTTAGTGAGGCTGTTAAAGGACTTCAGCAGATGCGTGAAGCAAATATGACAGAATCAAAGAGTACTATCGATAACCTTAAATCAGCTAACGAAGAGATGCAGGAAGAGCTTTCTAAACTTAAGGAAGAGCTTGACAGCTTCAAGAACAGAGAGAATGAATCTGCATCAAGATACGAGTCTATATCAAGAACCCTTCTTTCAGCGAGAGAATCTGCCGATGCTATGACTCGCAGAACAAATGAAGAGTGCGAAGCTAAGACAGCAGAGACAACAGCTCAGTGTAAGAGCATGATAGAGGAAACTACAGCAAGATGTGAAGAACTTAAGAGAGCAACTGAGGCTGAGTGTGACAGACTTCTGTCTGAAACACAGAGCAGCTGTCAGGAACAGAAAGAGACCACATATGCTGAGTGTGAAAACCTTAGAAGAAAAACTAAGGAAGATACAGACAGACTTTCATACGAGACAGAGTCAAGATGTGAGAGCCTGAGCAAAGAAACTGAAGAGAGATGTGAGAATCTCAGAATTCAGACTGAGGCAGCATGTGCAAGACTTAAGGAAGATACCATAAGTGAATGTGATGCCGAGAAAGCTGCATCAAGAGAGGAAATCCGTCAGAACAGAGCTATTGTTAAGAGAGAATTTGATTCAATCGGTACATTTATGGCTAATCTGCAGAGTGCCCTCAGTGATGTAAATACAGCGGTTGATGAGACTAAGAGACTTACAGACAGCGCATTTAGCGATCTTTCACAGTCTTCTGATAATTCATCTGAGTCATCAGAGGAAACAGAAAACTCTTCAACCGAGGAAGCAGAAAACTAAAAACGAAAAGAAGTTATTGGCACAGATTCATCATTAAAACAGGAGAAGGTTTATGAGTGATGATTTTAGTACTAATGATCCGTTCACACCAGATTTCATATGCAGAACCAGACTTGGGGATATAATAAATGGTTTTGCGAGTGTATGCGAATTATATAGTGTAGTTCTGGATATAAACGGACAGATTCTGGTTGAACCTACAGGACCGAAAACATATCTTGGGGAATTTTATGAGATAATAAAAAATCCTAAGTATAACGGTATGTATTTTGATATCGTGAATTGCATAGTTGATTCTAAGCAATCTATGTATTCAGAGATAGACGATGGGAATCCTGATAGCAGGCTTTCGGCTGCACCGATTTTCCTGAATGGGAGATTCTATGCAACGTGGCTGCTGTATGCCCAAAACAAAGAACAGGCTCAGAGGCTTTTCAAAGCCTTTGATAAACAGGCGGATATGGCCAAAAGCTTTTCCGAGATTCTTACTGACCTTCATAATGGAAGCATTATGAACGTCGAAGAAGCGTCTATGAGAAATCAGCTTCACTTCGAGCGTCAGAGTAAGAATGTTATGGAGGAGATCCTCCGAGTTGTAGCGGCCGGAGATAAGACAAATGTCACTAATCTTTATGACCGAGTAGGCAGGCTGCTGGACTTAGACTATATGGTCTATTATGAATTTGATGATGATAGACCCGGTTTTATGCATCTTGTGAATTACTGGGCAAAGGACGGTAAGAGTGAAGAAGCCGTCAAGGGATTTGCCTGGAATTCGGATCACTTTGATCTCTCTATGCAGGAGATGATCAGAGAACAGGGTCTTGTCATAGATAAGATGAATATGACGAACCGGATGCGAGTTGAAATATTCAGAGGAAAGACCAGAGCTATTATGGTATTTCCGCTTTATATCAACGGCTCGTACAGAGGTCGTATGATTTTTATAGAGAGTACGAAGGAAAGAATCTGGACTAAGCAGGAGATAGGCTTTGCAAAAGAAGCTACCGAGATGCTGGCAAGAGATCTGACTATAGAGGAGCGACTTAGAAACAGAGCAGAAAGTCAGAGAAGTATTGTCGGACTCTTCGATGGAATCCCTGTGCCCGTTGTTGTAAGAAACGTTGAAACTGGAAAGATTCTCTATGCGAATACTATTCTCAAGGAAAAAATCGGAAGAGACATAACCGGTGAAGACAGTAGTATCCTGGTGCCAAATGTGCAGCAGGAATTTGAAGGATATGGTGTTAAGGGGTCGGCTAATCATAACAATATAGAATATAAGAGATTTATCGATCTGCTTGGTGGTAACTATGATATCAAGGAAACCTTTATAAAGTGGGGAAATGAGGGAGAGATATCAGTGCTTGTTATCAAAAAGGAAAACTAGATTATATCTCGAATATTTAGTACATTTTTTTAGGAGCAATATAACATGGCAAATCTATAATGCTGACATCACCGACTTCTTTGGCGGCGGCGTCAACGATGCCAAGCCCGTGCAGGGAAGCATCACCACGGACATCACCAACAGCCATGTGGCCACCTTCTGCGGAGGCCCCAAGTTTGGCAACATGGCTTCC
>JAFZXD010000281.1 GCA_017616955.1 Eubacterium sp.
AAGACGAGATTAAGATCACAGACGGAACTATAAAGGTTGAAAGCTGTAACGACGGTCTTCATGCAAAGAATAGTGATGATAACACCGGTGCTATCCTGATATCAGGTGGAACCCTGGACATCAAGGCTTCAGATGATGCTATCCACGCTACCACAACTATACAGATAGATGGTGGGAATCTCACATTGGACGGAGCCGAATGTATAGAAGGAACTGTTATTACCATCAATGATGGGAATATAAATATCACTGCAAGTGATGACGGAATAAATGCAGCTGCTAAGTCAGGTTCATATACACCTTTATTTGAAATGAATGGCGGAAATGTGACTATATCTATGGCAGCCGGTGACACCGACGGAGTTGATTCCAACGGAAATATCACAATTAACGGCGGCACGATAGATATAAGCGGTCAGTCTACATTTGACTATGACGGTACAGCAACCTATAACGGTGGAACCATTATAGAAAACGGCACGGAGACTAACACTATAACAAATCAGGATTTCGGTGGCCCGGGCGGAATGATGGGTAATCCGGGTGACATGCCGACTCCTCCTGATGGAGATATGCCAGCTCCTCCTAACGGAGAGTTTACCAAATCCGCGGATGGACAGAGACCATAGCCTTTATAATTGATGAATAGATGCACCGCAGGTTTTGCAGTAGAATGCATTGAAGCTGACAACCTGACCGCATGCAGGACAACGGATAAGTCGATCTCTGATACCCGGAGTATTCATCGGCTGAGGTGTAGGATGATCATATTCCGGCTGTCTAAAGTCGTGATATTGCTGCTGACCACTTGCTGCATCTTCATTAAACTGCAGGGAGCTGTTCTGCGGATTATCGTATAATTGCTCTTGCTGTGCCTGAGGCTGTTGTTCAAACTGAGCCTGCTGGGGCTGTACATATTGTGCCTGTTGAGGCTGAGCGAACTGCTGAGCTTGAGGTTGCCCGAACTGAGCCTGCTGAGGTTGAGTAAATTGTTGCTGTCCTACTATCTGAGGATTATATGAAGGAGTCTGACCTACAACCTGAGGTTCAAACTTGTATCCACCATAGGAAGGAGCTGAATATCCACCGTAAGGTTGATATGGATTGGCAGGTCCTGCCCAGTACTGACGATACTTCGGTTCTTCGTACATCTTCTGGTTTTCTTTCTTAGCTTTGTAGATTCTAATGATCGTAAAGATATCAGCAACTACAACGAAGATATAGAACATGATGACAAATATAGTCATGGATGTGAAGATGCAGAAATCATAGAAAGCATGAAGTGAACATGCTATCAGGAAGCCTGTTATAAGATTGCGTCTGCACTCTGCACGTTTACCATAGGATTTGAAATACTTTGCATTACCATAATAATATCCCATGAATATAGCGCACATACCATGTGCCGGAATGGCAAGAAGTCCTCTTGTTATTCCGTTTACTACAGCAGAGTCCGATCCACCCATAAATAAGTAGAGGACATTTTCTATAGCGGCAAATCCCATAGAGCCGAAAAGACAATAAACGATTCCGTCGAATTTATAATTGAAGTTTTTATTTCTCCATGTCAGAAGATATGCTGCAAGAAACTTTACGCCTTCTTCTATTATGGCAACACCAAAGAATGCCGTCACTGCATAGTAGATCAGAGTGGTCCCTCCAAATGTCAGGTCGATTATCTTCTGAGCAATTAATTCCAGGATCATGGCCGGAACAGCAGAGAAGATACCAAGAACAAATATTTTGATAAGTAGGCTTAAAGGTTCTTTTTCATGATTATCTTGAAAATATATGTAAATCATGAGTGCTATCGCAGGTACAACCGCAATGAGCAGCATTAATCCGGTATTCAATCTAAATTATCCTTGTACAGCTTATATCAGCTGCGTCCTTTCTATCTATATTTATACAAGTTACATAGTTAATTGGATGCTATGTCTTCCAGAACGTCACGATCTACGTGATAAGGAGCTTTTGCAATACGTGAAGGTTCAGATAAGATATCTTTTATAGCATTCTCGACAACAAGACTGTAGTCAACATCGGAGATATTTCCGATATCACATGTCTTGCCGAGGAAAGATCTGAATTCATCCATGTCTTTGAAATCCATGGCACGAAGAAGTTCCTTCTGAGTTTTTTCGTCTGCATGGCGCATAAATCCGGATTGGAATATAGCTGTTGCCGGACCGTGTGGTATGTGAAGTTCGTAGGTAAGTCTATAGCTCAAAGCGTGTGGAAGACATGTTCCCGTTATGGCTATAGCCTGTCCTGCTATATTTGAAGCAGTGAGCATATCTGTAAGTATCTTAAGATCGGTTGCTTCTTCTGCAGCTGAGGAATCCGGGTTCTGAGAACGACGGACATAATCCGATACATTCTGTGGATGTTCGTTCTTAAGATATCCTACTTGTCTTGTTCCGAGAATCACATCCTTACCTCTGCTCCAAAGTTTAAGACCATCAAGAACGAGATTCTTGCTCTCAACCGTTGCGTCTGTATTTATATAACTTTCGATCATATGTGCCATAGCATCTATAGCTGTGTTTCTTAGAATCTTATAAGGAGCATACATGAGATATGTAGGATCAAGAAGAGCAAGTGTAGCGAAAACTCTGTGAGGAATACTCTTCTAGGTTCTGAGGTCATTTCTTGTTAAAACCGATACTCCTGTTGCTTCCGAACCCGTACCACAGGTTGTCGGAATGGTGATAACCGGGAAGCAAACTGTATTTCCGTTCTCGTCTATATCCTGATGAGAAGGTTTCTGATACAGATAATCTTCCTCTTTTCTGCTGTGGAAAAGCATTATGGATACAGCTTTGGCAGCGTCCATAGGTGATCCACCACCGAGACCGATAACAAAGTCGCATCCGTTACTGAGACCAATACTGCGAGCTTCCATGATGTTTTCCACTGAAGGATTTTCTTCTATTTTATCATACAGAGTGTACATAGTTCCTGTTTCAGTCAAAACCTTCTCAAGGTCACTGAGAGAACCATTCTGTTTTGAAGAATATCTTCCTGTCAGAATAAGTGCATGACGTCCGAGTCTTGCGATTTCAGAAGCGTGATTAGCGATTGCTTTTTGCTCGATGTATGTTTTTGTTGGTACCATTTCAATCTCCAGTTTCATAACTATAATAATAGGTTATATTTTATAAGAAAACGGATGCAGATGCAAGCGCCAAGGCCCGAAACGGTCGAGAAAAGTGATTGGCTGATGTTAGAATATATAGGATGCTTGCACATATTATATGATAGAGATATAATAACTCATCCGATAATTAAAATTTCTTCATTTATATAAAGAGGTAAGTATGTCAGATCAATTTTCGAGGACCCGTATTCTTGTTGGAGATGAGGGGATGGATAAACTTCATAGTGCCCGTGTGATAATCTTCGGAGTTGGAGGTGTCGGTGGATATGTGGCCGAGTCTCTTGCTCGTGCAGGTGTCGGACATATAGAGTTGGTAGACAGTGATGAGGTTAGCGAGACAAATATCAACAGACAGATTATAGCGCTTCACAGTACTGTGGGAAGATATAAGACAGAAGTTATGAGAGACAGGATACTGGATATAAATCCTGCAGCTGAGGTTGTGGTTCATAACTGTTTTTATCTTCCGGAAACAGCCGATACATTTGATTTCAGTAATTTTGATTATGTGGTGGATGCGGTTGATACTGTTGCCGCAAAGATATCCATTATAGTTGAAGCGGATAAGAAGAATGTTCCGGTCATCAGTTCCATGGGTGCCGGAAATAAGATGAATCCTGCTGATTTTCAGGTGGCTGATATCTATAAGACAAGTGTGTGTCCACTTGCAAAGGTTATGCGCCGTGAGCTTAAAAAGAGAGGGATAAAAAAACTGAAATGTGTATACTCTACAGAACTTCCCGTGAAGGTTGATGAAACGTCGGAAGAGTATAAAGCAGAACTGGAGGAATCAGGAAAGAGACAGATTCCCGGTTCGACTGCATTTGCCCCATCGGTGGCAGGACTTATTATAGCAAGTGAGGTCTTCAAGGATCTGATTAAATAAGTAAATATAGTCGGTTAAAGACCGAATGAAAGTTGAGATTTAACGTCACAGGTATTATAATGATACAGGTGACGTTTTTCTTATAAGTTACAAGAAGAAATAAGCCGGAACGGATATCAAAGGAGTGTTTGATAGTATAGTCTTTACAGAATAAAGGAGGACGTATATGAAGATAAACACAGCTAAAGTTGCTATGATAGGATGCGGATTTGTTGGTTCTGCATCATGTTTTGCTCTGATGCAGAGCGGGCTTTTCAGAGAGATGGTACTTATAGACGCGAACCAAGCGAAAGCCGAAGGTGAAGCATTGGATATAAGTCATGGTCTGCTTTATGCGAAACCTATGGATATATATGCCGGTGATTACAGTGATATAGCGGATGCGGCCATCGTAGTAGTAAGTGCAGGAGCGGCTCAGAAACCGGGAGAGACAAGACTTGATCTTGTTAAGAAGAATGTCGGCATCTTTAAGTCTATAATGCCACAGATAAAGGATAGTGGATTTGAAGGAATACTTCTTATAGTAGCAAACCCCGTTGATATACTTACTGCTGTTGCTCAGAAGCTTACCGGTTTTCCTGAATCAAGAGTAATAGGTTCGGGAACTGTTCTTGATACTGCAAGACTCAAGTATCTTCTTGGAGAACATCTGGGTGTGGACAGTCGTACTATTCATGCATTTATAGTCGGCGAACACGGAGACAGTGAGATAGTTGCATGGAGCAGTGCAAATGTATCCGGAGTTCCGCTTAATGACTTCTGCGAGTTAAGAGGACATTTCAAACATAAAGAATCTATGCAGGCGATAGCCGACAGTGTTAAGAACAGCGCATATGAGATAATAGAAAAGAAACAGGCGACATATTACGGAATAGCCATGGCGGTGAAACGTATATGCGAAGCGATAATCAGAGATGAAGAGACGATACTTCCCGTATCGGTTACACTTCACGGAGATTTCGGAATAGACGGAGCTACACTTTCTATTCCTGCAGTAGTGGGAAAAGATGGTATCGAGACGATAGTTCCTATAAATCTTTCCGTTGATGAACTGGTTAAGCTTCAGGAGTCTGCTACGACGCTTAAGGAAATCTATAAGGCCTCTATGGCTGATGATATACTGGATGAAGATCAGGCTTATAAAGAAGATGAGTGATGATTTAATCTGTTAATTTAATTTAGTTTTAATCTTTCCTAAAAGACGCTCTAATGTATGCAGTGTATAGTAATCATTGTAAACAGAAAACAGCAGAGCTGCAGAGCTGCTGAAGAGATAAATATATGTTTTTATAAGGAAAGAGGTATTAATTATGGATGAATTCGCAAAGGTTGAAAAGTTAAGAGAAAAAGCTAACGTATCATATGAAGAGGCTCGTGAAGCACTCAATAAGGCAAATGGTGATCTGCTCGACGCTATGGTCCTCCTGGAGAAAGAGGGTAAGGTTAATTCCCCTGAGCAGTCAATATATAAAACATCACAGGAAGCCGGAGCACAGTATGCAGACGTTCCTGCTATCGTAAAAGAGAATGAACAGAAAGCTTCAGAAGATAGCTTCTTTAAGAA
>JAFZXD010000282.1 GCA_017616955.1 Eubacterium sp.
AAACACTTTTTTAAATTTTTTTCTTCCGGTTACTTTTCAGATCAACATAAGCATTAATCATCAACTATTTCTTCGGCAACCTGTCTCTTGGTAAGTCCTCGGTTCATAGCCTCACGAATTATATGGTCATGAGCTTCACTCTCACTCATTCCCCGCTCAACAAGAACAATCTTGGCACGACTTACAACCTTCAGTTCGTCCATCTTTTCCGTCAGCGTCTTTATCTTCTTCTGTGCCTGCCTTAATCTGTCATTCATGGCAATAAGAAGCTTTACCATCCTCTCCATTTCGGAGAGCTTCAGAGGCTTCGAGATTGTGAGTACACCATAATCTATCAGGTGATCGTTGGCATTACTGTAAAGCTCTGTCGGAACCGCAAAGATGATTCCGGAGCTGTGTTTATCAACGATATCCATCACAAAATCTGTCCCCATTCCATCCTGAAGAGGGGCATTTATGATAATGAGATCATACTCTCTGACCAGAAGTTCACGTCTGGCAGCAGACGCACTTTTTCTTATCTCCACAACATCGAAACGTCTGTCCGGAAGTATCTTTTTCGTCATCGTATTAAATTGTTCTGAAGACGATACTATAAGTACCGAATATCGTTTATCTGATTTTTCCCTCATAATACCCTGACCCGAATATATGATTAACCAGTACAGCGTTTCTTAATTCTGAAGTGTACTAGGATATATACTTATCTACGATTGTTTTTGGCAGAATGCTTTGAATGAATTCACTTTCTTTAGCAATCTTCATAGCTTCTTTTCTGGACTTAGGAAGCATATTATCTTCATCGGTCACCTCTTCCGGAAGACTGATCTTGTTCTTGATTCCGTAGAGTCCCGCATGAATAAGCAGCGCATATGCCAGATAAGGGTTACTGAGCGCATCAGGAGAACGAAGTTCTACCTTCGTCTGTCCGCTTACCTGATTTATGTGCATAAGTCCGGAACTTCCCGTACTTGTCCAGTTAACCTTGTCCGGTGCGGTACCTGTTCCAAAACGGTTGTAGGACGCATCTGTAGGGTTCAGGAATATAGTTATATCCTTGATCTTGGAAAGGATTCCAGCTGCCGCATATTTAACGACGTCATTTCCATCCTTATCCTGCGCAAAGATATTGATATGGTATCCATTTCCCGGCTTATCGGCTATCGGCATAGGTGAAAAGTCTGCATAAAGACCATTTCTGTCTGCAACAGTAGCCACTACCATCTTAAATGTAGTCATCTGATCAGCAGCCTTAAGTGGCTTGCCGTAATGGAAGTCAATCTCATTCTGTCCCGGACCTCTCTCGTGATGAGAACGCTCGGGAGTAAGACCCATCTCTTCTATGATGAGACATATCTCTCTACGTATATTTTCTCCTCTGTCAAGAGGCGCAATATCCATATAGCCGGCCTCGTCATAAGGGATCTTCGTCGGGTTTGCTTCATCATCGGTCTTAAACAGATAGAATTCCATCTCAGATCCGAACTTGAATTCTATTCCCGCTTCCTTTGCTTCTTCAACAGCCTTTCTGAGGATATTTCTGGTATCTGCCTCAAATGGTTTTCCATCTACCGTGCAGACATCACAAAACATTCTGAGAACCCTGCCGGATTCCGGTCTCCAAGGAAGAACCGAAAGAGTTGACGGATCCGGACGAAGATACAGAGTAGCCTCATCACTTCCTTCAAATCCTCTGATGACTCTTGCATTTATAGGAATTCCATCTCTGAATGCCTTATGGATCTCACTTGGCATGATAGAGATATTTTTCTGCACACCAAATGCATCTCTGAATGCAAGTCGGATAAACTTTGCGTCTTCCTCCTCAATGTATTCCATTACCTCTGATTCAGTATAATTCATGTTTTTTCCTTTCTTAAGAATAATAAAACACTATTTATTGCCGGCTTTTATGCTTTCTTCTACAAATCTGTGGAATATAGGATGTGGGCGATTTGGACGTGACTTGAATTCCGGATGGAACTGTACTCCAAGATAGAATGGATGTCCCGGTACTTCAACAGTCTCAACCAGTTCTCCATCCGGAGACTGACCGGATATCACAAGTCCTGCACCTACAAGTGTATCTCTATATTCATTGTTAAACTCATATCTGTGTCTGTGTCTTTCATGTATAAGAAGCTCGCCACTTTCCTTCTCAGGGAAATAGCACTGCTCCATAAGTGTATCCGGAGTAACAACACACGGATAACTTCCAAGTCTAAGAGTTCCTCCCTTATCAACGCTGTCTGACTGTCCAGGCATAAAGTCTATAACCTTAGTCTCTGTTGCGTCATGGAACTCACCCGAACATGCATCCTTAAGTCCTGCTACATTTCTTGCATATTCTATAACTGCTATCTGCATTCCGAGACAGATTCCAAAATACGGAATCTTATTCTTACGTGCGTATTCGGCAGACAGGATCATTCCTTCTATACCTCTGTCACCGAAACCGCCCGGTACTATTATACCACTTAGACCACTGAGACGCTCGTTTATATTTGACTCATTAAGTTCTTCAGAATCGATCCATTCAATCTTTACATCCACTCCAAGACCTATTCCGGCATGGTGAAGTGCTTCCGCTACAGAAAGGTAAGCATCATGCAGCTGGATATATTTTCCGACAAGACCGATTGTTACTTCTTTATCTATACTTTCGATATTATTAACGAGCTCTCTCCACTCTGTAAGATCCGGTTTCTTTGATCTCAGACAGAGTTCCCTGCAGACTACATTTGCAAGTCCCGCATCTTCAAGCATAAGAGGAGCCTCATACAAACTTGGAAGAGTTCTGTTTTCTATAACACAGTCTTCTTTTACATTACAGAACATAGATATCTTCTGGAAGATAGATGGTTCCAGAGGCTCATCGCAACGAAGAACAACAATATCAGGACGTACTCCCATACCCTGAAGTTCTCTTACCGAATGCTGTGTAGGTTTTGACTTATGCTCATCCGATCCATGAAGGAAAGGTACCAACGTAACATGAATAAAGAGACTGTCTTCCGGTGGTACTTCCAGAGATATCTGTCTTACTGCCTCGATAAACGGCTGCGACTCAATATCACCTATCGTTCCACCAATCTCTGTAATAACTATATCCGCATCGGATTCATTTCCAACTCTGTAAACGAACTCTTTAATCTCATTTGTGATGTGAGGGATTACCTGAACAGTAGAGCCAAGGTACTCTCCTCTTCTTTCTTTATTAAGGACATTCCAATAAACCTTACCTGATGTCAGATTAGAATACTTATTCAGATTCTCATCTATGAATCTCTCATAATGTCCCAGATCAAGATCTGTCTCTGCTCCGTCTTCAGTTACATAAACTTCACCATGCTGATATGGACTCATTGTACCCGGATCAACATTTATATAAGGATCTAACTTCTGTGCCGCAACCTTAAAACCTCTAGCCTTGAGTAGACGTCCCAGTGACGCCGCTGTAATTCCTTTTCCCAGTCCCGAAACAACTCCACCTGTCACAAAAATAAACTTTGCCATCTCTATCTGTCCTCCCTAAAACAGAGAAGGCACTTCGAGCCAATATCTCGAAGCACCTTTGCCTTATAAATATAATATTAATTTTCTAAACAATTTCTAGTATATAACTTTAAAATTAAAAGTCAAGGAGAAAAATAACAATTTTTTTAATGACTCAAAATTCAGTTTATTTATATAGTAGAGATTGCCCCAGCGGATAAAAAATCTTAAAAATTTTTAAAAAATGCCATTGACATGTATCTCTTTTGGGAGTAATATGTGTTCTCGTAAAGAACAAAGGCGTTCTGGAAAAGACATTTTTCCGGGACGCTTTTTCTTATAAAATCTTATAACTGTCTTTAAGGCAGTATTTATCTATGGAGCAACGGCGCTTCAGACTTTGCAATAAGTTTGAGGTGCCGTTTTTAGTATTCGCGAACTAAGGGCTTTAGAAACATGAGAGGAGAAAGATTTATGGAAGAAATACTAAATACAGTGAATGAAAATATATTCGCGGTGTGGTTTTTAAAAGGTGCCGCGCTCGTGTTCTGTATGCAGGCAGCATTCGCGATGGTAGAATCAGGATTTGCAAGAGCAAAAAATGCCGGTAACATTCTTATGAAGAACCTGATGGATTTCTGTATCGGATGTTGTGTATTCATACTTATAGGTTTTGGCCTTCTGCTTGGTGAAGACCTCTTCGGTTTCATCGGAAAACCCGGGTTCGATATTATAACTTCATATCAGAATTTTGACTGGTCAAACTTCGTATTCAACCTTGTATTCTGTGCAACAACAGCAACAATCGTTTCAGGTGCTATGGCAGAGAGAACTAAGTTCCTCAGCTACTGTGTATATTCAGGAATCATATCAGCACTTGTTTATCCTATAGAAGCTCACTGGATCTGGGGTGGCGGCTGGCTGGCACAGCTTGGCTTCCATGATTTTGCAGGTTC
>JAFZXD010000283.1 GCA_017616955.1 Eubacterium sp.
ACTGACGAACCTGATCTCTCCAGTACTGGTTGATTGTCTCATCATACTGTGTAAGGTTCTTACCATTTGCGTAAGCGTTAGCGTCACCGAATACTTCAAACATGTTCTGTCCGCCAAGGAAGTCAAGTGTTCCGTCTGACATATCCATAACTGTAGCTGAAGCAACACAGTCCTTTGTTCCGCCTTCACCGTTCATAGTACCGTTAGCCCACATATACTGAAGACCATTCTCTGAGCAATCAAGTGTGATCCACTCGATGATCTGTCCTACAGCTTCCTTCTTCTCAGAATCCTTGTTAGCAAGAAGCCATGTTCCACCCCAGAAGAAACCAACTGGAGGAGCACAAACTGCCCAGTCACCGTATGTACCTTCACCAACTGCTTTACCACCACAGTTATCAGCAAGTGTGTAGTTGATGAGCCAAGCTGGTCCGAAGAATCCGAAGATTCCCTTCTCGCCTTCACCCTTCATATCAGCAAACCAAGCATCCTGCCAATCCTGTGTATCATTGTGATATCCGTTGTCTTTAAGTTTCTTAGAAATATCAAGGAACTCTTCTCTCTTAGGATCGATGTTGAGCTTTCCGTCTACAACCCAACCCTGATCAGAGCTGTTCTCGATAGCATGCCACATATCTCCGTCACCAGAAACGATTCCGTAACCTTTTTCTTTAAGAGTATCAGCTGCCTCCCAGAACTTATCCCAGTTCTGTGAACCTGCACCGATAATCTCAGCAATCTTATCTGGATCATCTGTTCCGAATGCATCCTTAGCAATTGAACGTCTGTAGATGAATGCACCACCTGTTGCCTGATATCCAAGACCTACAACCTGTCCTGAAGGATTTGTTCCGATATCAACTGAGTACTGAGCAATCTTAGCCTTGTCGATCTCAGCCTGTGTATCGATTCCAAGTTCATCATAAGGGCAAGCATATGAAGACATATCTCCCTGTGTGTACTTAAGAACGAATGCTGACTCTGCACAGTAAAGGTCAGGAGCATCTGCACCACCTGCTGCAAGTGCCTGATCAAGTGCTGGCTGGTAAGCACCTTCTGTAGTAGCGATGACTGTTGTCTCAACGTCATATGGGAAGTCAGGATGTGTCTCCTTAAACTTTGCCACCATGTTCTTAACTTCGTCTGTGAATGTCCAAAGGTTGATCTTCTCTCCACTACTTGCTGCATCGTCTTTAGCCCCATCATCTGCAGCATCAGCTGTAGCATCGTCAGCTGCCGGTGTTTCTGCATCGTCTGCAGCAGCTGCTGTAGTAGCTTCTGTAGTTGCCTCTGTTGACTCTGTAGCACTACCACCACAAGCTACAAGAGAAAGACCCATAGCCATAGCAAGTGAAAGTGCCATTGTTTTTTTGAACTTCTTCACAAAAAAACCCTCCTTTTTGTTTTTGTATTTGTGTTTGTCATTTTTGTCGTGTTTTTTCTCACAACACGTTGTATTATAGGGCACATTAACCAATAATGCAAGTTTTATTTTCTTGTTTTTAAACATTTTTTATACACAATCACTAAATATTTACATTTTTGACAGAATTTTATCTCTTCTTTGCACTATTCAATTTTTTTATTATATGTTACACTATTTCCCGATATTTGGAAAAAATCCCCACTACTTATTGCGGACTGACGAATTTTACTAACTAGATAATGTTGAATAACCGTTTGCGTAAGCCGACCACAATATACAGTATTTTTTTCAAATCAACTACTATATATAAGATTTTACAAAGAACCGAGGAAGAAACACATTATGAGACAGATGATGGAAGAGTTTGAAGAAAAACCGATAGAAAAGAAAGAAGACAATCGTCTCGAGCTTCAGTCCATGTCCAGAAAAGAACGTCGCAAGATGATGAAGGCCGAAATGAAGGAAAACATGGAGGGTATGGACCCCGGCGAGAAGTTTAAGTATCTCATCTACTACTACAAAGAAGCAATCATATTCATCGCACTTATCGGTATTTTGGTATTTACCGGCGGAAGAGCCTTATACAACTCCAGAAAACCCGTAGTCATCTCCTATGGCGTTGTCAACTGTATGGATCAGCTGAACTTTAACTCATCAGCTTTTGAAGACTATGCAAAGGCTATAGGAAAGTATAAGGGATATCAGATAAGAGAGAATATCAACATAGGATTTACGAACAATAATAATTCTACGTTCACAAATCAAATGAACACGAATTTCCTCACTCTCTCGACACAGAACTATTACGATGTCATTTTCACAGACAAAGAAGGAGCTGATTTCTGCTCAAAACAGAGTGCTTTCCACCCTCTGGACAGCTATCTTGACAAAGAGCACTATGATCTTATCAAGGATCATATCTATTCAACTAAAGATAGTGACGGCAATACGAAGGAGTTTGCAGTAGATATATCCGATACTGAATTTGCCAATTCACTTAATATCGGCTACAATGATGTATACATCGGATTCACCGGTGCCGAAGAACGAAATATCCAGGCCGTATACGACCTGCTGGATTATCTGTACAAATAAGATAATACCCATAAACATTTGAATAATGAATACAAAAAGTCGGCAGACGAGATTGATACAATCTCATCTGCCGACTTATATTCTTTTCTTTAATTCTTTTACTGTTCTGAACTGTCGTAGTTCATGATCTGTCTCTTACGAGCAAGTTCATCATTCTCAAGATATTCATC
>JAFZXD010000027.1 GCA_017616955.1 Eubacterium sp.
CAGGGAGGAATATCAAAGCTTCTCTGATGCAATTGCTGATAAACCAATAAGTTATTATGCATTTGAACTTCTGTATTGGACGGGTATACGACTTGGAGAACTGCTCGCATTAACTAAGGCAGATTTCAACTTTAAAGAATGCACTTTGAAAATAAATAAGTCGTATCAACGTATAAAGGGAGAAGATGTTATAACAGAACCCAAAACCAAGAAGAGTATAAGAACTATCAATTTACCGAAATTCCTATGTATAGAGATGAAAGAGTTCTTCGATTCATTATATGGAGTGGGGATACATGACAGATTATTTGTAATCTCAAAAAGTTATCTGCACCATGAAATAGACAGAGGTGTAAAGATTTCCGGCGTTAAGAGAATAAGAGTACACGATTTAAGACATTCTCATGTATCACTTTTGATAGATATGGGATATTCAGCTCTGGCTATAAGCGAAAGATTGGGACATGAAGCGATAGATATTACTCTTAGATATGCACATTTGTTTCCGACGGTACAGTCAGAAATGGCAGAACAACTTAATAAAGAAAAGGAGATGATGTTAAATGTCAGAAAAGAATCTTGATAAGAAGAATAGATGGAGGAATGTTATTGTGGCTTTCAGAGTATCTCCTGAAGAAAGCGATGAAATTAATAGAAGATATAAGCTTTGTGGATATAGGTTAAAACAGGACTATCTGCTTGATAGTGTGTTATATCAGAAGGTTGTAGCAAAAGGTAATCCTCTGATGCTTGTGCAATTCAGAAAGACGCTTCAGTCAATTGAGATGAATCTCGAAAGACTTACCAAATTAGAGGATATGGACGAAGAACTCCTGACACCAATTCGGACAATGCTTGAAATTCTTGAAGGTTTCAAAGATATAAGCGATGACATTCCAAAAAATAACTCCTTCAGCGGCAACTGAAAGAGTTAGGAAAATTGGATGAACCTCTGTTATCCATTAGCATTTAAAGTATAGCAGAGGTTCCTTCAATGTACAAACAAAACTTTAATGTGAGACATAAGGAGGAATTATATGGCGAGTACATTGAATGATCAAAAAGAAGCAAATCTCATATGTATGGAGGATGTTAAAGCCAAAGAAGTAGAATGGCTCTGGTATCCCTTCATACCTTATGGAAAACTTACCATCATTCAGGGAGATCCGGGAGATGGAAAAACAACGTTGGTTCTTAATATAGCAGCAGCTGTATCTCAGGGAAGAGGTTTTGATGAAGGGATGAATCTTACAAAACCAATGAATGTAATATATCAGACAGCCGAAGATGGACTTGAAGATACAGTCAAACCAAGACTTGTACAGGCAGGTGCAGATTGCGCGAAAGTGATGGTTATTGATGAGACAGAAAAATCTCTATCAATGGTTGATGCGAGAATTGAGGAAGCGTTGGATGTGACAGGTGCAAGACTTCTGATAATGGATCCGATTCAGGCGTATCTTGGTGGGAATGTGGACATGAACCGAGCGAATGAAGCAAGAGAAATGACAAAGCATCTTGCTACTATAGCAGAGAAGAGAAATTGTGCAATTATTCTTATCGGTCACATGAATAAAGGTGGAGGATGTAAAGCTACCTATAGAGGAATGGGTTCGATTGACTTCATTGCTGTTGCAAGGAGTGCTCTGCTTGTTGGAAGAGTAGTGGGAAAGGACAACCTCAGGGCGATGATACAAATAAAGAATAATCTTGCTCCGTTTGGAAATTCGAAAGCATTTGAACTGTCGGAAAATGGATTTGAATGGAAGGGAGATTACGAGATATCTGCGGATGATGTTCTGGGAGGATATGCTCCGAAGGAAAGTAAGCTGGATCAGGCAAAGCAATTGCTTAGAGATTTATCTGAGGATAGAGACAGTATAGCAAGCACAGAATTGATAGAGCTGGCGAAGGCGGAGGGGATATCCAAAAGAACCGTGGATAATGCCAGGAGTGAAATGGGACTTAAGTCAGTGAAGGTAAATAATACCTGGCATGTGAAACTTAGATAACAAAACAAGGACGCAACAATGCAAGAGTCTGGTATTTGCAATGTTCCGCTTTGTAAGGATGCAAAACCTTAAGACTTGCAATGTTGCATCCTTCAAACATGAGAGGAGTAGAATAACATGAGAGAAACGAATAAAAGTAATATTACAACTGTCAGTATAAGGTTGAATCCTGATAAGGAGGATGACAGAAAAATCATGGATATCCTTGATGGGATAGTGTGTGATGAGGAACTTAGTGAAAAATATGGAGGAAAGACAGGATATATCAAAATGGCAATTCAGAGAATGGTATCTAAAGCTGATCAGAATGTAAATCAAGCTTATGAAGAATCTGTATCGGATGAAAAAACAGAAAGCACAGAATTAAAAACTGTTTCGGCTTATGCATATGCAGATGTAGCAGATGAAGAAGGTTATGTTGATATCGATGTGGTTAGTCGAAGATTTTTAGAAAATCGAGGATATCTGATTCCTCCACGAGTTAGATATCATCATTAACCGGTATATATAATATCGGGGTATTAGGGGAGAGTAGATTCCTCTCCCCTAAACAGATGTGGTAAATCGCAGGGCGGTTTACGTATCTGGCAAATGATGAAATCTTGCTGATAGCAGACATTCAGAGGTAAAAATGGTGAGAATGATGATGGATTTGGAATCAAAATACGTGTAAACAATTGCTTAAATAAATATATTTATTGTTCAACAAAATGGCCAACAAAAAAGTTGTTTGCCAACAAAAGAGGCAACAAAAATGTAATTTGCCAACAAAAGTGCCAACAAGAAATAGAGAGATAATTAAATGTTTTAACAAATACTGCGTTTGCCAACAAAAGTGATAACAAAAGCAGCAGCTAGTTAACAATTTGTTAAAACGTATATTAGGACAAGGAGGATATGAATAATATATGGGGAAAAACAAACAATATAAAGAGCCAAGAATGAATTTTACAATAAGGCTGTCCCGGGAAGAAAGGGACTACCTTGATAAATGTTCTGAGGCTAAAAGCTTAAAGCCTTCTGAATATGTGAGGCAGCTTATCATGTCGGGAGGCAATATAGATACAGATAAAATGAAAGACCGACGGGATCTGATAGAACAGATTGCAAGGTTGGGTAATAACATTAATCAGGTGACCAGGTTGGCGAATACGAATAAATATATCGATGACAGTAATCTGAAAATGATCAGCTATTATCAGGAGTGCATAGTAAATCTTATGAAACAAAACTTGGTGGCATGGGGTTAAATGAAAATGTAATATGACAGAAAGAAGGTGATGAGTTGGCTATAACTAAGATATTACATCAAAAGGCGAGCCCTGGTCGTGAACTGGGACTCCATACCAAGCAGCTTATAGCCTATATAATGAATCCAGATAAGACAGAGGAATGTATCCTGACAGGCGGTATCAACTGCCTGCCGGATACAGCCTATGATCAGATGCTGGAAACAAAGAAAATGTTTGGAAAGACCGGAGGCAGACAGAGTTATCATGTGATAATATCACTTGTTCCGGGTGAGGGAACTCCTGATCAGCTCTATGAGATGACAGAGAAGTTTGCTGCTGAATTCCTGTGTGGAGAATTTGAAGCAGTATTCGCAATACATACAGATCATGAACATCTACATTCACATCTTGTTTTTAATAGCGTGAATATGGTTACTGGAAAAAAGTTTCAGTATAAGAATGGTGATTGGAAATATAAGATGCAGCCTATAACAAATAAACTAAGTGAAGAATATGGGCTGGAGATAATGCCGGCGGAGTACAGCGAGGATCCTAAAAATATGTCGCGCGTCCAATGGGAGAAGGAAAAAAGTATATTTGAACTTATTGCGGAAGATGCAAAATACTGTCTCATGATGGCGGATAACCGGGAACATTATCTTTATCTGTTGAAGGAACTGGGATATGAAGTGAAGGATGGAGAACATATCGCGGTAAGGGTTCCTGGAATGAAGAGATTTAAGAGACTTGGAACTATAGCTCCGGAACTTGACTATAAAATGATAAGAAATATAAAAGATGCTCTGAATGATGTTAAACCTAAATATATATCTGTTGATCCGAGGAGAATCAGAAGAGCTAAGCTTTCTCCGCTACAGAAAAAGTATTATCACAGATTATATAAACTCAGGCTCATTCAGAAAAGAAGATTTGAATATAAGACTGCTCAGTTTTATAAGGACCTTAGATTGTTCAAGAGGCTGCAGGAAGAATATTTGTTGCTTTCAGACGAGAAAATAGAAAATATAAATGATCTAAATGACTTGAAAAATAGCTTGGAATTCGGACTGGATTATTTTTCTTATGAGCAAAAACTGCTGTATAAGGAACGGGCAACTGTGCTGAAATATCTAGAAGATGGTAAAAGTACAGAAGGATTCAGAGAAGAGGCTCAATATGAAGAAAAATACAGGACAGAACTTGAATACTATAAGAGAGTCAAGAAAGAACTGAGAGATAAGATTCGTATAGTAAATAATATTCTTACGGAAATAGATAATAAAGAACTATATAAAGAATTGGACGAAATTGCTATTTCTGAAAATGAATGGGAACTGGATGCTTATACGGAGGAAGAGGCAATTCCTAAACTGCCTTGTGTTCATTCAGATCGAACGAAAGAAACATATTCATCAGAGGAAATCGCTGAAGAAGATAGATATGATAAACAAGATATTGAAGCAGAAATGATAGCTGTTGATGCTGTGATTGGTATCAGGGAATGCGGCGTTGAGGTAATGGATTATTTCAATTTATCGGTAGATGAGCGTGCATCCCTTTGGGATTTATCAAAGTATGATGAATCACTTGGGTTTGAAGCGTATAGAAAATTTGTGACTTCTATAAAACCGGAATGGTCAGTGACAA
>JAFZXD010000284.1 GCA_017616955.1 Eubacterium sp.
GGCTGTCAGAGACGTGATAGAAGGTATGGAAGAGTACCTGCCTGAGGATATAATGAAGGCGAAAGGTCTTATGACCAGGAGTGATGCACTTCTTCAGATACATTTTCCGGAGAATGAGGAGAATCTGAGACGGGCCCTCAGTAGGATCGCATTTGACGAGTTCCTGCTGTTCCTTGTAAAGGTCAAGAAGCTTAGAGAGACAACGGTTACCATACCGAACGAACATATAATCAGTAAAGAGTCGATTCTTAAAAAGGATGCATTTATCAGCGGACTTCCTTTTAGTCTGACGGATGGACAGGCGTCGGCCATAGAAGATATAGTTCACGATATGGGTTCGGATTACATGATGAACCGCCTTATTCAGGGAGACGTTGGTTCGGGAAAGACTGTTGTTGCAACTGTGGCACTTCTTATGAATTCGATATCCGGATATCAGGGAGCGCTGATGGTTCCGACAGAAGTTCTGGCGTTGCAGCATTATGAGGAACTGAGTCGTGTGCTTAAACCATATAAGCTTAGTGTTGAACTGCTGACAGGTTCCATGACGGCTAAGGAAAAGCGTGGAGTCTACGAAAGGCTGAAAGACGGAAGTATTGATATAGTTATCGGAACTCATGCTTTAATTCAGGAAAAAGCAGAGTATAAAGATCTGGGCCTTGTGGTGACGGATGAGCAGCACAGGTTCGGAGTTAAACAGAGGGAGAATCTGTCTGAGAAGGGTATATGTCCGAATACACTTGTTATGAGTGCGACACCTATACCGAGAACACTTGCGATAATCCTGTATGCTGATATGGATATATCGGTCATCAAAGAGCTTCCGGCAGAGAGGAAGAGGATTAAGAACTGCGTGGTCGGAACTGATTACAGACCTTCTGCGTATGGTTTTATCAAACAGCAGGTGGCTGAGGGACACCAGGCATATGTTATATGTCCGATGGTCGAAGAAAGTGATAAGACAGATGCTGAGGATGTAATAAATTATACCGAAGAGCTTCGGGATAACCTGGGCTCTGATATCAGAATATCGTATCTGCACGGTAAGATGAAGGAACAGGAGAAAGCAGATATCCTTCGGAGTTATGTAAACCGAGAGATAGATGTGCTTGTTTCGACTACGGTTATAGAGGTCGGAATCAATAATCCGAATTCCACGGTTATGATGATAGAAAATGCAGAACGCTTCGGGCTTGCTCAGTTACATCAGCTTAGAGGACGCGTCGGAAGAGGCGAGGCTCAGAGCTACTGTATATTTATAAATGTTAAAAAGACGGAAGACAGTGTTAAACGTCTGAAGGTACTTGAAGAATCAAATGACGGATTTTATATTGCGTCTGAAGATCTCAGACTTCGCGGGCCTGGAGACTTCTTTGGTATAAGACAGAGCGGAGATATGGATTTTCAGATAGCTGATATATATAAGCATGCCGATATGCTGAAACTTGCTCAGGATGTATCACTTGAAATCGGAGACGAAATAGAAGGAAGGATTGTTCTGTAATGGATAAACTTAGTGTTAAATTGGTAATCGCTTTTATGGCATTTATCATACTGGTGCTTGTGGCGTATATCATACTGAATGACAAATTAAATAATAACGAAAAGGCAGAGAATAAGACGACTGCCACTACTGAAGTTAAGACTGAGGAAGAAACTGAGGAAAAGACCGAAGAAGAAAACGAGGAGAAAACTGAAGAGAAGCCAGAAGAAGCTAAAAAGGATGATGATAAGAAGGATGACAAGAAATCGTTAGATGAGAAGAAGTACGCCTGTTATGCAACCGTATCACCCGCGAACAACTGGCAGGACGGAAAGGATTTTGTATATCAGTTTAATGTAGATATTCACAATACATCATCGGAGGATCTGAAGGACTGGGAGATAAGACTATCCGGTTTTGAAGGTGCTAAGATGGGAGATGGATGGAATGCAAAGTATAATATAAAGGGAGACACATTGTATTGCACAGCTGTTGATTATAATGAAACACTGGCGGCAAAGTCTACTATCAGCTTTGGATTTCAGGCTAAGTTCGGAAGTTCAGATGCGGGTTCTTCAAAGAAGACTGCAGAAGTATATATAGATGGTAAACTCTATACTACAGAAAAAGAAGAGCCGACTACAAGATCGAAGGAAGAGAAGAATAAGGCTAAGAAGGAGAAGAAGGAAGCAGAAACCGGAACTCCTCTGGCAAATCATGGTTCACTTTCGGTCAAGGGTACTGATATAGTTGACAGAGACGGAAAGCCATATCAGCTTAAAGGTGTCAGCACTCACGGCCTTGCATGGTTCCCACAGTATGTAGACAAAGAAGGCTTCAAGACACTCAGAGATGAATGGGGTGCGAATCTTATCAGACTTGCTATGTATACAGGTGAGTCGGGAGGTTACTGTCAGGATGGTGACAAGGATAAGCTGAAGAAGCTCGTATGTGACGGAGTAGAGTATGCGTCAGATCTCGGAATGTATGCGATAATCGACTGGCATATACTCAGTGACAATAATCCTCAGATAAATGAAGATGACGCTGTTGAATTCTTTGATGAAATGTCATCTAAGTATGCAAATTATGAAAATGTGCTCTATGAGATATGTAATGAACCTAATGGCGCTACAACATGGGCGGATATAAAGGAATATGCTGAGAAGATCATTCCTGTTATCAGAGAAAATGATAAGGATGCCGTTATAATAGTTGGAACACCTACATGGTCTCAGGATGTTGATATAGCTGCTGAAGATCCTATAACGGATCAGGATAATATATGCTATGCCGTACATTTCTATGCGGCTACTCATAAAGACAATATAAGAGATAAGGTTAAGACTGCAAGGGATAAAGGACTGTGTGTATTTATCTCCGAGTTCAGTATCTGTGATGCTTCCGGTAACGGTGGTATTGATTATGATTCGGCAGATGAATGGTTTGATATGATAGATGAAAACAATATATCATATGCGGGCTGGAATCTTGCCAATAAGAATGAGACATCATCTCTTATCGATCCTTCATGTGATAAAACTTCCGGATGGAAGGATGATGAACTTTCCGAAACAGGAGTATGGCTTAAGTCACAGATAAGCCAGTGATGCATTTGTAGTTGAAATTATTGTGCTATTTGTGGTATACTATGGGGTGGTTTTTGTTGATATATCATAATAAAAACCATGATCAAGTATAAGGGATTGATATTATGAGAGTTATAGCGGGCTCAAGACGGAGTCTTCCTCTTAAGACATTAGAAGGAGATGCTACCCGTCCTACAACAGATAAATATAAAGAAACACTATTTAACTGTATACAGATGGATGTGCCTAACAGCAGATTCCTGGATCTTTTTGCAGGAAGCGGAGCTGTCGGTATAGAGGCACTGTCCAGAGGCGCTAAACACGCTGTGTTTATTGAGAACAGCAGAGATGCTCTGGATATAGTTAAACAGAATATTCATTTTACGAAGTTTGAAAATGAATCCGATATCATTAGAGGAGATGCGCTGAGTTATCTCAGAAGACTTCCGATGCTGGATTTCGACATTATATTTATCGATCCGCCATATAGCATGGGACTTGAAAAACAGGCTATCGAGATTCTTGATACGAAGAAGTTCAAGAACCCTGATGTTATCATAATAGTCGAGGCTAAACTTGAGGAGGATCTGGAGTACATTTCCGATACTCAGTTCAGGATTTATAAGACTAAAAACTATAAAACGAATAAGCATGTATTTTTATGCTTGAAGGAGACAGAGTGATTACAGCAGTTTATCCGGGTAGCTTTGATCCGGTTACCTTGGGACACTTAGATATCATTAAGAGATCATCTAAGATATTTGATAAAGTTATAGTATGCATTCTGAACAATGCGTCTAAAAAAACTCCGTTGTTTTCTCACGATGAACGTGTTAATATGTTAAAGGATGTTGTCAGTGGGTTAGACAACGTATATGTAGATTCTTATCAGGGTTTGCTGGTTGATTATGTTAAGGAACAAGGAGCCGGTGTAATTATCAGAGGACTCAGAGGAGCTACGGATGCAGGTAGTGAGATTCAGATGGCTCAGGGAATTCATCAGGTAGCACCTGATATAGACACGATGTTTTTGGCTACAGATCCTAAGTTATCTTTTATTAGTTCGAGTATGGTGAGGGAGATCGCTTCATACGGTCAGTCCGTTGAGTGTCTCGTACCAAAAGCCGTACTACCATATATAGAAGAGAAGGTAAAGAATAGTCTTTAAAAAAAAGTACAGGAGGACTTTAACATGGGTAAACAGGGCGTTGAAGAAATGATCGAGGAGATTGAGGTTTTTATCGAAAGTTGTAAATATCAGCCTCTTTCATCAAACAAGATCGTAGTGCCTAAAGACGAACTTGAACGTATGCTTAATGAACTTAAGCTTAAGCTCCCAAGTGAGATCGAAAGATGTAAGAAAATTATGCGTAATAAAGAAGCTATTCTTGCTTCAGCAAGAACCAGATCTGACGCTATTATATCAGAATCCGTAAACGAGGCTAACCGTCTTGTTGATTCCAATCATATAACAGAACTTGCAAATGCAAGAGCAAATGAGATTCTTGAGTCAGCTCGTTCAGAGGCTCAGCAGATCGTTGATGATGCAACTGCAGAGGCAACAGAAGTACGTATGGGAGCTATGCTCTATACAAAGCAGAAGGTTACTGATATCAAGCAGTTCCTTCAGGCTACGCTTGAGTCTGAGCAGGAGAACTATCATAACATTATCGATAGTCTTGAGAATGGTATCTATACTATGGAGACAAACCTTAACGAGGTTGAGACCAGCCTTTCACTGATCAACTCTGATCCTAAGGCTGCTGCTTCTATGGGATCATCAGCTTCATATGATGATTATGATGATATGGATGACTATGATGAGCCAAAGGCAGGACCAAGCGCTTCATCTATCGATGACGATGACTACGATGATGATGACGATTATGATGATTACGACGATGACGATGATGATTTCTTAGATGACTAAGATCTGAGTTGTCAGACAATTTGATATTATAATTTAGGAAATGCCCCGGGTAACCGGGGTTTTTTCTATTTTTACGGTGAATATAGTTCGCGGCGCTCTTAATAATTTTTTAAGAATGCCGTGAACTTTTTTTAAGAATGCAAATTATATTTTTTAAGGTTTATATCTTATTATGTGTACATACAAAGAAAACAAAGTCATATATGAAAGGAGAAATTATTATGAACAAGAAGGAAAATGAATTATTCAGAATTTTAAAGATTGCTTTACGTATCTCTTATGCAGTTATGCGTGGATTTAATGGTTGCGGAGCATATGATGATGATTTTAGATATGATGCATATTCATGCCTTAACTAAGTCAGATTATATTTTTTGATCAACTATAAAACCATTTAGGAGACCATTTGCAAATGAAAATAGTAATCTAAAAGCCCCTGTTGAGTCAGGGGCTTTTCTTGTGTCTTAATTATATGATTACAACTATACAGTCTTTACGGAACTAGTTAGTTCGTTGTGGAGTCTCAGATTGATATTCTCATATATCAGCTGATTGTAGAAATCTGTAGCCAGCTTATCTATCTGCCACATTCTTTCGCCGAGTTCCGTAGTCGGGGTATACTCGGATTTTTTATTTATTATAGTCAGGTCGGATGATTCTTTTATTATATTTATTACATCCGAACTGGTTTTTCTGAGTGCAAGAAGATTGATGTACTCGGAATATCCCTGGCTCTTGGCCATCTCTCGATCGTCAACCGTGATTCCGAGAAGAAGATGAAGGATAACTCGGCTCACTCTGGTCA
>JAFZXD010000285.1 GCA_017616955.1 Eubacterium sp.
AACTCGTACAGTTTCTTCTGTATCACATACTTCTTATCCTTGTCCATAGCAATAACCCTCTGCCCCTCCGAGTAAAATGTAATCACATCCATCGGATTGACCATACATTTATTACCAACTTCATCTGTAGCAGAAATAGACGAATCAAAGAATGTGTGGAGCTTATCCAACACATTCTTCACATCGTCACTGAGCTCATTATTGCATACATGAACTTCTATCTCTTTATACTGTTCTTTAATCTCTGTTCTAATCTTCAAAGAATTATCCTGCCTTGTTTATTCTTATTCAATTCAGGTATAAAATTATATATAAAGTATAGATTAACAGAGATACCTTCGCAAGAAAGATTTCTTTTATTTCTACCTATCTTTATTCATTTGTTTTCCAAAAACTATAACAGCAAGTACAGTCATTACAAGAGCCGACAAAACAGTAACCGTTAAAGGAAGCCCAAACTTTTCAAATGCACCTGTGATATCCAGATTTACACTAGCTCTCGCCACTTTTGTACAGTATATAAACGGAAGACATTTGCATACCTTATAAATCGATCCGCCTACACCTTCTGCATCAAAGAAAACACCTCCGAGAAATGTCGCTCCCGAAACGATTACAGAACATATACCCGGCGCAGATTTCTCATTAAGCAGCGAACCAAACATAAGTCCGATTGCAATAAACATCATAGCTGAAGGAAGAGTTGTTACAACTGCCAGAGCCAGTCCGCCAAGGTTTAATTCATATCCGACAATCTTCGCTATTATTATTGCTGCGACAAATGTAACTACTGACTGAATAACACTTACAAGCAGCATAGGAAGAATGTATCCGAGCGCAAAATCTCTGCCCTTCATAGGAGAAGAGAAAAGCCTTATCAGGAAAGAACTGCTTCTGTCATTAGTTACTTGTATCGCAGTGAACAGCATTATAAATGTCTGTCCAAATATAAGAACTCCCCCTGACAGATTATCAATTCTGAAAATACTCATCCCCGCTTCTTTCGGAATACTTTCATTTACAACCGACATTACGATAAGCATCACGATTGGAAATGCAATACAAAATATATATCCCAGCACATCTCTTGAAAGCTCCATAAAATTCTTCTTAGCAAATACTAACGTTCTCATTTTGATTCTCCTTCCGCAACCGATACGAATATATTCTCGAGTCCTTTCTGTCCGGTCTGTTTTTCCAGACTTTCCAGATCACCCATCATCACTATTTCTCCGTCTATCATAATAGCTATCCTGTCTGCCAGAGCCTCAGCCTCTTCCATATAATGTGTAGTAAGAATTATGGTCTTATCTTTTTTAAGTCTTTCAATCTCCCTCCATAGTTCTCTCCTAGCCAAAACATCCAGTCCGAGTGTCGGTTCATCAAGAAATAAAACCTTCGGATTACCTATTATCGCCATAGCAATCGACAGTCTTCTCTGCCAACCTCCGGACAGCTTGCCACTTCTTGTATTTCTTACTTCATCAAGCTTAAAGCTTTTTATGATATCATCTACATGATCCACTCTGTCCTTCTTGCCAAACTTATCAGCATCCAGATATATGTCAGCCATAAACTGAAGGTTTTCTTCTACTGTAAGATTTTTTGCAATCGCTGTATCCTGCGTTGATACACCAATCAGTTTTTTCACTTCATCTGATTTTTCAACCACATCATATCCGGCTATCTCTGCAGTTCCACCCGAAGGCTTTAAAAGGCATGACAGCATCTTTATCGTAGTTGTTTTTCCGGCACCGTTCACTCCGAGCAGAGCGAGCATCTCACCTTCTTTAACTTCAAAACTGATACCTTTTACAGCTTCCTTTGTTCCATATTTTTTTGTGAGGTTTTCTATTTTAATCATATCTTTTTCCTTTCTTCTGTTACCTGTCTCAACTGTTAGACCGATTATATATAGCCCAAAAAGAAAAGAAAATAGATTTGACATGAACGGTATTTGGAGATAAATGAACGGCAAAATTATAAAAATAAAGAATTGAAAAATATATAGTTGACATATACAGTCAGACTGTATATAATTCAATTATACAGTTGAGCTGTATATTCAGAGATGTGCAATATACGGAGGTTATATAGATGAACAGAAGTAAGTATTTACCACTTACGGAAACTACATATCTAATACTGGTGGCTCTGATCGAGCCGGGACATGGATACCGAATCATGCAGAAGGTCGAAGAATTAAGTGATGGAAATGTTCGAGTCGCTGCCGGAACTATGTACGGAGCCATTGAGAATCTTATGAAGCTCAAATGGATTCAATCTGTTCCCAGCAATGATGCAAGAAGAAAAGTTTATCAGATTACAGATGACGGAATGGCCATCCTGAGAGAAGAAACCCAAAGGCTTAGATCCATGGTTTCCGTTGCAGATAAGAATAATATATAGAAAGGACTCACTTAGGAGGTTTTATCATGGAAAAAGAAACTATTGTTAAACACAAGTTTTTTATAACTGATATAGATAAAGTGCAGCAGTTTATAGACAACTACAGAGAAAAGGGATATAAGCTTGCTTATGTAAATAGAGATTCATTTTCATTTATATTCAAAAAATGTCACGATGATTTTAACCCAAAAGTAAGAATTGATTATCGATCATTCAAGAAGAGAGACGACTTTCAGGAATACCTTACATTATTTGAAGATTCCGGATGGAAACACTTAAGCGGTTCCTTCAGCAGTGGAATACAGTATTTTGAACAGATGAACGAAGATTCCGATGATGAGATTTTCTCCGATAAGCAATCACATGCAGAGTTGTATAGAAGGCTATTTGCATTTGCCATCACCTTCTTAGGTTTATTCTTGGTTTACCTATTTGTATTTGGACCTAGATATGACCTAAGCTTATATCTTCATCCGAAGGATATGTTCCTCACCCCCGGATTATGGGAAATGAACGGCTCCAGATTTGCTTTTGCATTTCTATTTGAATTACCTTTTGTAATATTAAGAAACGGTTTTCCGGTTATTTGGTTAATATGTGTAATCCTGTTTTCCAGTTGTGCCATAAAAGTTAAGAAGAAAGAACTGGCTCTTAAGAAATAATAGAACAAAAGCCTGCTTTCGCAGGCTTTTGTTACATTATCGACAAACCAAGATGATTCGTTGTCAAATATGTTCTGCTTAGCCATTTTCTGCCTCCTCATCTTGCCATTGATACTTGTTAAGATCAACTCTTCCGTCTGATAATACTACCCCTTCTGCTTCAAGAAGCTTAGCCTGAACCTCCGCACCTCCAAATGCAAATCCACCGGCAAGTGAACCTTTTGAATCCACCACTCGAAAGCATGGAATATTATCCGGATCCGGATTTTTATGGAGTGCATTTCCCACTGCCCGAGACATTCGACTGTTTCCGGCAATTCGAGCTATCTGTGAATATGTTGCAACCCTCCCATACGGAATCTTCTTCACAGCTTCGTATATTCGTTTCGTCGGACTGTCACTGACCAGAGTATAGCTTTCCTCTATCATCTGTTTCACATCCTCATCCGGAATTGTTCCATCGAGAATGATAGTATTCCAGTGTTCTTTATTCTGGTGATATCCCGGAATAACAGAATCGTAGGCCTTTCTCCAGAAGTATGCTACTTCAGGATTCACCTTAACGTTGAGATTGATATATCCATCTCTTTCGTATGTCCAAAGAAATGCTTTTTTATTTCCACCAAATCTCACAAGCTGCCAGTTATCATCATGAAACGGAGCATCTTGATATGTGTCCGGAAATGAAAGTCCAAACTTCAGCGCTTCTTCTCTTGTTGTCAAGCCAGTAACCCTCCGTGAAATACACATTCATATACTTTCAAATCATTCCTGCTACTTTCATTATACTTTTTGCTTTTTACACACTATCTTATAATATATATCAAATCGGTCTCAATAACAATTATTTCAATTGTATACACAGATAAATAATGGTACCATTAAAAGAGTTTTTACAAAGGGGAATGTCATGCTTTACAGAACACAACAGGATTTTGAAAGATTCAAATGCATAGCGGATAGATGTCCAAAGAGCTGCTGCATCGGATGGCAGATTGTAATCGATGATTCCAGCATCGAAAAATATCAGAACACCCGTGGAGATTTTACCAATCGTTTACAGTCTTCTATTGACTTCGACGAGCACTGTTTCATACAGAACCATCATCGCTGCAGTATGTTAAATGACAGCGGACTTTGCGACCTGCACTCAACTCTTGGAGAGGATTACTTATGTGATACCTGCCGCCTCTATCCCAGACATGCCGAAGAATTCCTGGATATTCGCGAGTATTCCCTTTCACTATCATGTCCCGAAGCAGTCAGAATGCTTTTGAAACCTGACTATGATTTTAAGATAACTGAATCACAGGATGACTCTTTTGACGATGAAGATGATTTTGAAGACTTTGATTTCCTGGTATTTGATAAGCTTGCCTACGCAAGAGATAAGATGTTTGAAGTTGCAAGTGACAGATCTTTAGACCTTCAAGCAAGAATGAAAATTGTCGCTGAAGCCGCATACAAACTTCAAGTATTATTTGACGAAGGCGAGATATTTGAGATGGATAATGTCATCAATGATATGACCAAAAATCAAGATGATAAAATTCACTCAGATTCTTCACATGCTTCCCTTTCTCCAGATTATCTGACAGACAGTCTTGAAGTTCTTTTAGATATGGAAGTTCTTGAAGAATCATGGCGAGATAGTATCTTATCCTGCCAAAATTTCTGGAAAGAAAAAAATAGATCATCAGATGAATGGCATGCTGCCATGTATCCATCCGATGATCTGGAATATGTTTTTGAAAAAGTTCTTAAATCTCTGCTCTTTTCATATTTTTGCGGAGCTATATATGACGGACAGATCTACGCCCGCGCTATGATCGCAGTTCAAAGCATCAGATGGCTTATGATGCTTTACTATACATCCGACGAAGACTCTCCGGCATCAACTATATATCTATATTCAAGAGAAGTAGAGCATTCGGATATCAATATAAACTCACTGATCAGCTTTTTTGAAGAGGACTTATAACTTTCCGTATTCATTATCATTCTGAAATCTGGATAAATGTTCAAAAGGAAGGATCTGGCGTCCTCTGAACAGTCCGCAACCATCATTTATCAGCTGATTATTGTATGCTTTAAACATATTTACATTTATAGATGCAAGATCAAGCTCCTGTAGTTTTATAAGTCTCTCATAAGCTTCATCAAAACATTTGCATTCACCCTCGGAGATTATATCACGCTTGGTACGATTTTCCTCCTGCTGCTTCTCATATCCAAAATGATTAGCTCTTCCAATCTCTGCCAGGTCATCCATGTCCTTAGTCCTGATCTGAACTTCCGTATAACATCTCGCAAAGTTATCATAAAATGTAATATGAAGCGATCTATATCCCGATGCACGCGGAGTCTGAACGTAATCTCTGTAATACGGTATATTATTTTCGGACAGATACTTTGATCTGTTCTTATCAGAGATTCCCGACGGCTCTGCTGTAAACCCTCTTTCTTCAAGGAATTCCGGAAGTACATTTGCTATCTCATAAAGATACTTAAGCTCCTGTTTTTCAATACTTTCATGTTCCGAGACATGACACTGAGGCAGTGAAATAACGATTCGATATGCGATCAAATCTCTGAAACAGTTGAGATTGTTTTTAATCTCAGCCTCACTCGGATATCTACCATTCTCCTTATAATAATCATGAATATATTCCAATATATAACCATTGAATTTTTCCTCGGCACGTATAAGAGATTTTATCCTCCCCTTAAATGTAAATGCGAGAAAAGGATACTTCTTAGCCATATACAGGTAGAATTCATTTATCCTCTGAGACTGCGAGGTAAGAAATTCCGTATGCTCAAGAATATCTATG
>JAFZXD010000286.1 GCA_017616955.1 Eubacterium sp.
ATAAAACCTTATTTTTGTAATCTTTGTACCAGTCCCAATACTACTCGTACTACTGTTCCAAATGCAGCCATACCCGTTCCAACCAGTGACAGTTCATTTCCTATCCCGGAATTAACCGCGTATTCTATCTGCATCTCCATGGTAGGATCCTGATATGGAATCCCGGCCTTGATGACCAGATAATATAGTCCCAGCATGAGTATCACTACTCCTGCCAGCGCTATCGAATTAAAGACTGTTTTTAATATTGAGAAAACTACTTTTTCCATCTTAACACCCTCACTTACTTGTTTCTTTTATCTTACCTACATAAGATACAGCCTCTTCCCTCGTAACCTTTCCATGCACATCAAATATACATAGCTCACCTATTTGCACCACATCCATGATGCCTCTCATATAAACCTGAGCTATATGATTTGCACACACTCTGCAGTCAAACAGGTCTCTCAGTTCATACGCCGGAGTTATGTCCTCGACATCCTTTACTCCGAGAACCGTCCTAATATACATATGAATGATCCGAGCCGCAGTCCTGCGTTCCAGTTCTTCTCCCCTGTTTAGAAGATCCTGTTCCTCGAGCCATTTCTCAGTACCGGATGGCAGTGAATCGGACTCCCACTCTTCACCGGTCAGAAGCTCTATCAATTGTTCTACTTTACAGATATCATTCACTATTTTATCTTTACCGTCACACTATCGCAGGCCTTAAAAGGTCCGTCGATAAGATCTTTCAGTTTGATTACATTTCCACTTATCTTCTTAGTTTCACCTGTCCAGAGATCCTTTACTTCGTAGCTGTCTTTTCCGACAAATGCATCTCTGTCCACCATCTTCTTGCCAAGATAGTTGCTGATTAGCTCTGTGCTTATCTCGATATCATCTGTTCTGTCGGCAGTGCTCACATTGATAAATGAAAGAGCTACGCTTCCGTCAGCAAGTGGCTTGGCAAGTACATCTATACGGTCGTTGTCGCGGATATATGTCGTATCAGGAGCAACAGCCTTTGTGGTAAATATACGCTTAGCCTGAACTCCCAGACTGTCCTGATTAAGTGCGATAAAATCACGATTGCTGATGATCCTGTATATCTCTGAATCCTTCTCGACATTTCTCAGATCCATTCCGAGCATGAGCGGTGAATTGATCATGCACCACATAGCCATATGTGTCTTGCACATGGTATCATCCAGACCGTTCATTCCGATCATAAGCATGTCCGGATCGTTCCATCCTTTATCCAATCCTGCAAATTCATCCATGATAACAGCTTTGTTGTACTGGGCAGTCACGCTTGTTGTATACGCTCCTTCCCATACAGCATGTCCGCTGTCGCCGTCGGAACCAACCTGGAATGTTATATCATTTAGGATCCTCCATGAATCTCCTACTTTGTATCCCCAGTTATGCGGATGTGTCTTTCCCCACTCACAGATGGAGAATATGATATCGTTTTCCGGTGCAAGTCTGTCAAACCACTCCTGAATCTTAGCATAAGAAGTAAGTGTGTTCTCCTGACGTCTGTGATTCATAAGTCTGAGGTCATTCTCACCTGCACTAAGCTCTATCTTTATCGGTGCCTCACCTATAAAGTCGTCATGATAGAAGCGTGCATCTTCGCCGTATCCGACTGCAACCTGAAGCCACTCTCCAACTCCTTCACAACATCCCTTCTGATGGAACACCGTAAGGTCGTATGCTCCGGATTCAGGGACATTTACCTTAAATATAAGTTCACTGCTGATGTTACCTACCGGTGAAGCGTCGGGTCCCGTTCCGTCAAATGTACCGATACCCGTCACATGGTCTCCCTCTACAAATGCACGGCTTCCGGTTATCCTTCCATCCTTAACTGCAGAAAGCTCCACAACTGTATCCGGGTTGTCCGCTTTCTGAATCTTTACACCCATGATGTTCGGGGCAAATGTAAACCTGGCATTTTGTGGATTTGAGAATGTAGCATTATCCCAAACGTTGTAACAGTTATCAACCTTTAGATAGTCTATCTTCCAGTTGATGTAGTCCTTTACGTCTGTCTCCTCATAACCGCAGGTTCCGACCTCAAGACCGGAACAGAGATGAGATCCGACATCGTTATACATTCCAAACTTAAGACCCTTCTCATGGATAAAATCAGACATAGCCATGAATCCGCTTGGGAACTTCACACTGTCAGAAACAACATGACCGTCAACACGCTTCGGACCGTAACATCCATCATCCAGAATCACATACTGATAACCCAGTTTATCGAGGCCAAGTTCTACAAGCTTTTCAGCCATTGCCTTAGTAAGCTCCTCTGTATTGCCGCTTCCGAAAGCATTCCAGCTGTTCCACCCCATAGCAGGAACACGACCTTTTCTTCCAAATAGCGGTTTGCCGTCTTTAAAAGAATCAAATCTATATCTTATATCATCTATTTTAATCGGTTTTTCAAAATATTTGTTCATGATTCCCCCATATGATTTGTATATTTGATCGTTCGTCCCGAACCACCCTTTTCAATGGTCAGCTTCGAAAAGTAACGTCTTGCTCAGCATAACATAATTCGCCTCTCTTGTCGTGTACAAAAAAAGACCTGGGTAAGGTAATTTTACCCAAGCCTTTTGTGCATATTTTCTTAACGATTTCCGTACATCTTTTCGTAGTAGTTCTGATACTCACCTGAGATGATTGGCTCCCACCAATCCTGGTTATCAAGATACCACTGAATAGTCTTCTTGATTCCGTCTGCAAACATTGTCTCAGGAAGCCATCCAAGCTCGCTGTGAATCTTTGTAGGATCGATAGCGTATCTCATATCGTGACCCTTACGGTCTGCAACATATGTGATAAGGCTTTCAGGTTTCCCGAGTTCCTTGCAGATAAGCTTAACGATGTCGATGTTCTTCATCTCATTGTGACCGCCGATGTTGTAAACTTCACCGACTTTACCGTTATGGATAACAAGGTCGATAGCCTTGCAGTGATCCTCAACATAGAGCCAGTCTCTTACGTTAAGTCCTTCTCCGTAAACAGGGAGTGGCTTATCATGAAGAGCATTGATGATCATAAGAGGGATGAGCTTCTCCGGGAAATGATATGGTCCGTAGTTATTTGAACAACGGCTGATAGATACCGGAAGACCAAATGTTCTGTGATATGCAAGAACAAGAAGGTCAGCTCCTGCCTTTGATGAGCTGTATGGGCTGCTTGTATGGATAGGTGTTTCCTCTGTAAAGAAGAGGTCAGGTCTGTCGAGTGGAAGATCTCCGTAAACCTCATCTGTAGATACCTGATGATATCTCTTGATTCCGTACTTTCTGCATGCATCCATAAGAACAGCTGTTCCCATGATATTTGTCTCAAGGAAAATTCCGGGGTTCTCGATAGAACGGTCAACGTGGCTCTCTGCTGCGAAGTTTACAACCATATCAGGATGCTCTTCTTCAAAAAGCTTATCAACTGCCTCTCTGTCTGTGATACTTTCTTTAACAAATCTGAAATTTGGATTGTCCATAACAGGAGCGAGTGTAGAAAGATTACCCGCATATGTAAGACAATCAAGACATACAATCCTGTAATCAGGATACTTATTCAACATGTGAAAAACGAAATTACTGCCGATAAAACCGGCTCCACCTGTAACGATAATTGTCATAGTTTCTGACTCCTTTCATAACAAACAACTGTCAAAATACTTGTTTTGACTTCAATTTTATGGTATCACTATATAGGGTGACGTTACGTCATGCGCAAGCACTTTTTTCGATATTTTTGTATTTTTATGAAAAATAACTGATTTTTCGTGAGAAAAAAGGGAGAAATCATGGAAAAAGCTTTTTATACATCCGGACAGTTTGCCAAGATGGCAAGAGTTTCCGTCAGAACTGTTCGTTTTTATGATAAACAGAATATCCTTAAGCCTAGCTACGTAAATGAATCTACAGGCGCAAGATATTATACCTCCGAAGATCTGGTGATACTTCAGCAGATTCTCCTGTATAAATATCTTGGTTTCTCTTTGGATGAGATCAAGGAGCTGATGGTTAAGTCTGACGACAAGAACTTTATGGTTGATTCCATGAAACTTCAGCATACACTGATAAGCGATAAGATAGACCAAATGCAGCTTGTTAAGAAAGCTATCGATGATACCCTTACCGCTTATGAGAACGGCCAACAGATCGAATGGGATAAAATGCTGCGCATCATTGATCTGACAAGTATGGAAAATAGTCTTAATAAGCAGTACCAGAATGCCAATAACATATCCGCCAGGATCAAGCTTCACAAACTGTATTCTGTAAATAATCAGGGATGGTTCCCATGGCTTTACAGCGAGATGAAACTTAAGTCCGGGATGAAGATTCTGGAACTTGGATGCGGAAATGGAGCTCTGTGGGCAGAGAATATCGATAAGATCCCGACTGGAAAAGGAACAGAGATCATCCTTTCTGACATTTCCGGCGGTATGCTTCAGGATGCAGGAAGAACTATTCTCTCTAACAGACGAAATAGCAAGAAGATTGATAAGCTGAAGAAGATCATCAAGCTTCGCGAATTCGACTGCAACAATATTCCTTATCCTAATGCAAGCTTTGACGTTGTTATAGCGAATCACATGCTCTTCTACTGTGACAATCCGGAAGATGCAGCCACCGAGATCAGCCGAGTATTAAAGCCCGGTGGATTTCTCTATGCCAGCACATACGGTGCATCACATATGAAAGAGATAACAGAACTTGTTAAGGGATTCGACGACAGGATAGATCTGGCCGCAAAGGAACTATATCATATCTTTGGTCTGGAAAACGGAGAGGATATTCTCGGAAACTGTTTTGAACATATAGAAAAAAAAGCATTCGAGGATTCTCTGCTTGTTGATAAAGCAGATCCGCTCCTCGAATACATTATGTCCTGTCACGGAAATCAGAATCAGTACATAATCGACAGATATAAAGAATTCCGTACATATATTGAGAAAAAAGTAAGTCATGGAAAAGGCTTCCGAATAACTAAGGAATCCGGTTTTTTCAAAGCTTCCAACGACTTTTGATCTTAAAGATTGGCATCGATAGCCTTTGCGAACTGATCAGCACATGAAGTACCACGCATTCCGCATTCATTTCCGCGAAGGATATCTGCTATCTCTGAAGCAGGCTTACCTTCTACAAGTTTTCCTATAGCTCTAAGATTACCGTTACATCCGTTGGTAAACTGAACGTTATGAAGAAGACCGTCTTCTATATCAAAATCAATCTTTACTGCACAAACACCCTGAGGTGTGTATGAATAATGTGGCATATGATAAATCTCCTTAATTATTTATATAACCTCGTCCACTTTAGCCATTACATCACTTAGTATGGCTGTGTCCCGCTCAACATCTCCTGTTTCCAATGAATGATTTGCATCTTCATATCTGTAACATGGAATATCAAGTCTTTGGGACTCACTCACTATCTTATCAGGTACTACCCATGGATCTGCAGTACCCGTAAATACTATCCCCGAATTCGCTCCGGCAACTCTAAATGTTTGTTCAAGAGGAGTAAGATAGATATATCTTACATTTCCTTTGAATCCATCCAGGTGCTTACAGCCATAAGCCGCAGCGACTGCCGTTCCTATGCTCTTTCCTATAAACAAAATATCTGAATAGTCATTTAGGTTGATTTCGGAAAGCTGTTCCTCGATCTGACCGAGTGCCATCTCGAATGCTTTCAGCTTCTTCTCCTCATCACCTTTGATATCCTTCGGAAGATCATGATATCCCACTTTTCTTACTTCGTATCCTTTCCTTATCGCAAGTCTTCCTGAGAAGTAGAGAAGCGATCTATCTACGGTATATCCGATTCCGGGAAATAGTATACAGAGTTTCATATCTTTATTCCGGGTCTGCTGCAGGCTGACCCTTCTCCTTTCCCTGTCTTGCCAGGTTAACAAATGAATATATAGCAAGTACAACTGCAAGAATAACAAGGAATGCTGCGATGATCGCCTGGATATATGCCCAGATATCTGCTGTTCCTGCATTTACCAGATCTACCTTACTCTTAATAGTAAGAAGAAGTGATGCGATAGTTACTACAAGCATGAATACCATAGGGATATAGAACATCTTATTATTCTTTCCTACTTTACCAAGCCATGTACATACAGCAAGAAGTCCGACTGCTGCGAGAAGCTGATTAGCTGCTCCGAAGAGAGGCCATATCTTAGCATAACCTGTCATACCGAGTCCAACTCCGAGAACTACTGTTACAATTGTAGCAAAGTATGGATTGCAAAGGAACTTCTTAGTACCTTTTACATCCCGAACTGTTTCATCAGGTGCAAGCCAGAACTCCTGGAACATGTAACGAGCAAGTCTTGTTGCTGTATCAAGTGATGTAAGACAGAATACTGAAACAGCAAGTACGAACATACTGTAGATGACACCTACTATAGGGCTGTCAGCTCCTACAAATGTACCGATCATCTGTGAGATACCACCGGCAAATACTGCTGTAGGGCTTGTGAGACCTGTTGCTGCAAGTTCTTCTGCATTTACATTTACTGTATGCCATACGAAACCAACTGCACAAAGAGAGATAACTGCAACTACGCACTCAATAAGCATTGAACCATAAGCTACAGGACGTGCATTTGCTTCGTTGTCTATCTGTTTTGATGTTGTTCCCGATGAAACAAGTGAGTGGAAACCTGAGATAGCTCCACACGCTATTGTTACGAAAAGTGCCGGGAATAAGTTACCTGTTGCGAAGAGACCATTTGTCTCTGATATCTGCCAGCCGGCAAATGCAGGGATATCCACATGTCCCTGACCCATGATTGATGCTCCGATTATAGCGATTACAGCTACTGCTATCATGAAATAAAGCAGGAATGAGCTGAGGTAATCTCTAGGCTGGAGAAGAATCCAAACAGGAGTAACTGATGCGATAAGAATGTATACTGCGAGAATCCACATCCATGCATTGTATGAAATGGTAATAGGGCAGAACTTCATACCGATAGCAACGATTGCAATAATTCCAATAACTCCGATAGCTGATGCAGGTCCGATAGGAACATTTTTACGGTATACGAGGAAACCGAATACTATAGCAAGAACTATGAACAGAATAGAGATCATAGCTGTCTGCTGATGCGCAAGAAGTGCTGCACCCTCTACTGCTGCTCCTGTTGCTGTAGTGCTTCCAAATGTACTAGCAACAATTGAACTGAAGGCTGCTACTACAAGGAGTAGTGTAAGATATCCGAATATGATGAATATCTTCTTGGCCAGGTTACCCATTGCATCCTCGATAACTTCACCAATTGACTGTCCCTGGTGACGCATAGAAGCGAAAAGTGCACCGTAGTCGTGAACACCACCGAAGAATATACCACCGATGAGTACCCAGAGGAGTACCGGAATCCATCCGAAAACTGCTGCCTGAATAGGTCCGTTAATAGGTCCGGCACCTGCTATAGATGAGAAATGGTGTCCCATAAGAACCGGTGTTTTAGCCGGAACATAGTCCACTCCGTCTTCCATCTCATACGCCGGAGTCTTCTTCTCCGGATCAATTCCCCATTGCTTTGCAAGCCATCTTCCGTAGAAGATATAACCGCAGAGCAAAACTACGATACTGATGATAAGTACTAATGCTGCATTCATTTTTTGTTATCCCTCACTTTCTCATAGAAATCTGTCAGGTGTTTTGCCACCTTATTTGCACAGGCCTTTCCTGTGGAAAGGTCCATTAGTACCAAATGTCCTTCAACATGACCACGTATGGTCATGAGGTAGTTCTTCTCATATCTGAATCTTTTTACTAAGTTCAATGTTTCTTCATCAGGAGTCTCATCACAGATAAGTGCAACTGTCACATAAGAGTACATATGATCCTTCTCAGGATATTTATTGCCCTTGCATACCAGTTCCGGAGCCATGTGCTCCGACATGAGATGTCTGACCTCTTCTATATCTTCTGCTGTCACTTTGTTTCTATCGAGAAATAAGATGTGTTCAAAACCATGAATGCTCCAGAGATTTGCTTTCGGATTTATGACGTATTTCTCACTTATAGTTGCAAAATAACCATAAGCATACGCTTTAATCCCACCTATCTCATAATCTCTGGTGATATCGAAATTCTTAGAATATTCATTTAAAAGTTCTTCCATGTAAGCTTTTTTATCCATAACATTATTATTATATCCCTTTTTATCATAAAATCAAGAAGCGCCTGTAAGCTGTACAGCTTGCAGACGCTTTGTTAATCATATATTTTATTTCTTATTTTGACTCTATCGCATTAAAGACTTCCTTCGTCTCTTCTACCGAGTTGTCATTAATATAATATATATACTTATCTGTCTTAATCCTTATATACATACCAACCTGGCGATTCATGAATAGTCTGGCATTCTTATCACCTGAAACGGCAAACCTTCCCTTACATAATTTTTCGGTCGCCGTACCGGCTATTCTTGCATATTCGAGTTCTTCAAAATTTTCTCCCAAAGAAACTTCTTCGATATCAGAAAGCGGGATCACATAATCATTTCTCAGGTGATGACAGATTACATTTCCATTTTCAACTTTTACATCAATATCGGTGACATCAGAAACCGCAGCCCAGATAACAGAGCCGATCGAACCGATAAGTGCGAGAACTATAATAACGGTGATCACTTTGCCGAGAGGATGAGACATATTGATAGTCGCCCCCATACCATCTCGCTTCTCAACATTCAGCCTTTTATCATTCGGATTGCAGTAGAATAATCCACAGATCCAGAAGTCGTCGTCATCATCAAATGTCTTCTCGAAATCATAGCTTTTGTTAAGCTTTGATGTCTTTCTGGCCAACAGCGCTATTATCACAATGGTTGCCAAAAGATATACGATACTCAGTATGATCACCATATTCTCCGACCATACACTTCCGAGCATCAAAAAACTGACATATGTTGAAATCGTATTAAGCCAGCTCAGCTGGATCCATGTATCGTTCCATGTCTTTTTCTTGGCACGGTTATAATTTGCATTCACATCAGATTCTTCAGAGATAACTTCATTTCTCATGTTATCCATCATCTTTGCCAGCAGGACAAAAAGTATCGCCATGAAGAAAAAGCTGCCCACCATTATCGTTGCCGCATAGCTTCCCTGAAGACTGTTATCTTTAGGTCCACCGATTACATCAAAATCATAAAGAAGAGCTATCACCATACCTACAGCTGTCAGGACATTTGGAATAAGAAGCATCGGCATATTCAGAGCGTGAGATGCATTTATACTTTTTAAGTCAGCTACCTTTACTCCCTTTGCTTTGATTCCAAGTTCTCTCTTGAGACTTTTCATCTCAGAATTACCTTTTACATAAGGAATAGCGCACACGAAAAGCACCACAAATATGTATATGGTGTATATAAGCATCATCATCATTGTATTGGGAATAAAAAGCAACGCTACCGCTATTATGATGGAAGAGATTGTGATGTACAGAGCCTGCTTTCGTATTCTCTGAACTATTTCATCAACTGATTTCTCTGTCTCCTGCGCCTTGTATTCATCCCTGTTACTAACACCGAAGATGTACTTTCTCTTTCTCCAGTTCTTGGGATATAAAACCCAAAATAACAATAGAATAATCGGTACAAGACTAAGCAGCATTATAAGTCCCAGTTTAATACTCATGTCGATTCCTTCCTCATTCTTAATAAAACTCATCTATCAGTTTTTTTATGTCGTCCTTTGAAACGCCGGAGAGCCGAGCCTCGGAGACTATCCTCCTAAGCTCGGTCTTATTCTCATCACTCATCACGCCGGACTGCTGTATCTCGGCTCGTACCCTGGCTCCGTTCTTTCTGTCCGTAGTGATATATCCTTCGGTTTTAAGCATCTGGTAAGTCTTACTGACGGTCATGGTATTGATACCTATCTCCATAGCAAGAGCCCTTACCGTAGGCAGCTGCTCGCCGGCCTTCAGCTCTCCGCTCGATATTCCCATCACGATCTGATTTCTTATCTGCATATAGATAGGAACATCCGAATATTCATCTATTTTAATTACCATATTTTCACCTTTTCTCTAATTCATAGATTGCTTCCAATAATCTATCGTTAGTCTTCCCGGCTGCGAAGTGCTATGATTCCCATAACGATCGCAAGTATTAAAAATGGTATTCCTGCTATAGCCCCGTTCGGTGCAGGTCCCAATATCATCAGTTTTTCCAACTTATCAGTTTCATTTGCGTTGATCACCAGCTGATACATAGTTGCCGCTCCGTTTATCGATCCATGTAAGAGCGCCGGATACCATATACACTGAGTCTTATCATATATTATTTCCATCAATATTCCAATAGCTATACAGAAAATTGTAAAAACTACAGGTCCGAGTATCGGAGCTCCCATATATTTTGTTCCATATTCATAGCCCGCTATAAACATACATGGGAAATGAAATGCTGCCCATATCAGTCCACCGATCAGCCAGGTCTTTACTCTGCCGAAACCTTTCTTCAGTTCCGGATATAGGAATCCTCTCCAGCCGGCCTCTTCACCGATTGCTAAGAACATATTTACAAACGGTGCTTCAACTATGATCTGTATCAAGGATATGATAATAAGTTTTTTCATATCCATATTGATCATTCCCAAGGATTTCTGAAATTCATCTGTATTCAGCCCTGTAGCTTCAATCTGTTTTAATAAATATGATCCGTCCATACTGAATAGTTCAGGATAGATAGCAAAGAAACATACAAAACCCAGGATTGTGAAAACAGCCGGTATCAGCATAGAAAAGAATATCCACTTTATATTTCCCTTGAACTTAGGCTTCCATCCCATTCCTTTCAGATTGCCATTTACTATCAGCGTTGCAATCATTGGAGCAAACATACAGATTGCCAGTCCACCCTGAAAGACACTCAATCCGAGTTTAGAATCATTCTTTACCACAAATATCGAAACAATGACCTGGATCGTCCATGAAAAAAGATAGGTGAGACCTATATATTTTAAAACTTTTTTCTTATCCATAAATTCACATCCTTTCTACCTAGATATCTTCTAGCCTTGTATTGATGATCCTTCTATATAACCATATGCAGACAGAACTCATAACGATCGTATAGACAAGATCGTATATGTTTTCATATCTAAGCGGTATGACCATAACACCTATTCCGAAGATGATGACTACCAGTGCTCCAAGAAGACTGAATCCTACCGCTGCACTCTGCTTTACTACGTCCAGTTCTTTTTCCCAGTTAAATTTTGGCAGCTTGATATTCAGGAATAATCCAAGTAATACCGAATAAAGTATTGCCAGGACCGGGATTATTATCAGCCATATCCGTCCCATCACTCCGCACTTTACCGTGAAGAGCATGATAAGTTCTGCGAGTATATAAAATGGTGCTACAACGATCAGGTTAAACAGAAGCTTTGCCCCAAGCACCTCTCTTGAACTGAGTGGAAGTGTTCGTACTATCCACCAGTTTTTTCCTTCGAGCGATATACTTGATGCTGTTATACTCATCAGCCCAAACATCATTGCTATGATGAATCCGATACTTGCATCGAAGTTTAGGTTCATAGGAATATTTCCTGCACTGGATATTATTGTTTCAATATCGAAGAATCCAAGTGCCACTGCAAATGCAACTGCCATTATCAGTCCGATTATCGTATTGGTCACATAAATACCTGAAGAAAAATACCTTGCAGCTTCTTTCTTTATAAGAGATGTCATCACCGACTTTCTCTTCATTCCTTCCATAGTATACTCTCTATGAGTCTGTGTATTAAACAGGCTCCTTGAGATACTGAAGAAGTTCTTTCCTATTATGATCACCGTTAGTACTAGTACCGTTATCGAGATAAGGGCATATATAAGAAGTCCCGGAAGATCTGCATTCTTCATAATATCTCCCATGGTCTTCATAAGAGGAAATGCATTCTCCAGTTCTGTCATTCTTTCGCTGATCATCTTAGAAAACTCTGCACTCATCTCAGAATTTATCTCTTCTTTATGAGCACTTGCTCCCGGAGTTCCGACTCCTGCCTTAGCTGATATGATCCCGCTTATCAGAAATGATCCGAAAACCAGCACAAGTGCAAGTATAACTTCTGTAAGTACCTTATGACGGTTTCTCGCGATGACTGCTGCAAATAGTATTCCAACCCACGCAGCTATAGCCGAAGGGAATATCGGAAGTATGATACACAAAGGGATCAGTGATACATATGATCCAAGTCCGACTCCTGCATTGATCCCATAAACGATCATTGCCGGGACTATTATCCCAAGTCCCAGAAGGAAATTATCAATATACATCCTGAGGATTCTGGAAGCTACAACACTCACTCCGCTAATCGGAAATGCTGACATCTGATCCAGGTCTTTCTCTCTGTATATTGTCTCCTTTGCTTTGTATATACCCATGCATATATTTGCAATAAATACCGCTACAAAATATATCACCGGAATATATTCCGTAAGTCCAAGCTTTGCCATACCTACGGCCTGTCCTGCAATATAACCTGCGAATACAACAAGTAAGAAGATGATCGTTCCAAACAGAAATCCTTTATTCTTACGAACAGCAGAATCCTTGGAATGTCTCAGTTCATTTATTCCCAGATAATTTATTAATTCAATTTTCGTAAGAGTCAAAATATTCATTTAAACACTCTCCATAAAAAGCTCTTCAAGGGATTCTCCCTCTTTAACAACTTCATCCATAAGACCATTTGCAAGAAGCCTTCCTGCCTTTATGATCGCCACTTTGTTACAAAGCTTTTCAGCAACTTCCAGTACGTGTGTCGAGAAAAAGATCGCTCCTCCTCCGGCCGTAAGTTCACGCATAAGCTCTTTTAAGATGAATGCCGCCTTAGGATCAAGTCCCACAAAAGGCTCATCCATGATAAGCAGTTTCGGTTCGTGAAGCAGAGCAGATATTATGACCAGCTTCTGTTTCATACCATGAGAATACGATGATATCAGATCACCGAGTGCTCCGGTTATCTCAAATCTTTCTGCGAGCTCCGCTATCTTCACTTCTCGTTCCTTAGACGATACATTGTATATGTCCGCTACAAACTGCAGATACTGAATCCCTGTAAGGAATTCATAGATGTCCGGATTATCCGGGATATAAGCTATCCTTCTCTTCACTTCCGTCGGATCTTTCCCTATATCGATCCCATCGATCAGTACTTCACCCTTATCGAATTCATGTATTCCGGTTATAGCCTTCAGAAGTGTTGTCTTACCCGCTCCGTTATGACCTATAAATGCATATATATCACCGGGTTCAACATTAAGCGTGATATTCTTAACTCCTTTATCCGTTCCCTTATATAGTTTATCCAATTCATTGATCACCAGCATATTCGTGACCTCCTATCAACATACATTTTCTAAAACACAACAAGTCGGTGTATTATTTGTATTACTTCTTGTAATACAAATAATACACCGACTTGTTTTCCCTGTCAATATATTTCGATATGCTTTTATTCCAGGCCCTGATCCGGATGTTCGCCGGACCAGCCGCACTCGGCCACGCATGAAAGATATGATATCTCATCATCAGTCAGTCTAAAGCCGAATATATCCTTATTCTCCTTCATTCTCTCTATACTTGATGCCTTAGGGATCACCTGTATCCCTCTCTGATTCAGGAATCTCAGAAGTATCTGCGCATTTGACTTGCCATACTTTTCAGCAAGAAGTGTGATCCTGTCATCTTTTATAACTTTGGCTCTTCCAAGTGGACTCCATGCCTGAGGAAGTATGCCTTCAGCCTTTAAGTACGCAAGTGTATATTCCTGCATATATCCAACGTGAAGTTCAAGCTGGTCGACCATAGGTTTTATCCTGACATTTTCCAGCATAGGTCTCAGGTGATGTGGAAGAAAGTTCGACACACCTATTACTCTGATCTTCTTCTGTTCGTAGAGATCTTCCATAACAGCCCAGGCTTCAAGCACTTTATCAAGCCATCTTTCATCGTTCTTCTGATATTTAGGCCAGTGGATAAGGAACATATCCAGATAATCTGTCTTAAGATCTCTGAGCGATGATTCAAATGACTCCTTAACGCCATCTGTTGAAAGCATCGTAGGCCAGACCTTGCTGCATATAAAAAGCTCTTCTCTCGGGATGCCATACTCGCTCAATGCTTCGCCTATCTCTGCTTCGTTTTTGTACATCCATGCGGTATCGATATATCTGTATCCCGCATCAAGAGCATCTTTTATGACACTCTTACCTTCCTTCTCTGTCGAAAGATATGAACCGTATCCCACTGCAGGAATACGAATACCGTTACTTAATTCAAACTCTTTCATGACATTTACCCCCTATCAGGTCAACGCTTATACAGTTCCTGTCAGATGAGATATATCTGCATACACAGGCACTCCATCTTTATATTCCAGCTGGACTTCTCCACAGACCAGCGGACGAACGTAATCTATCATCTCTGATGTAACATCATTTCTTGACGGATTGATCCACTCGATCGGAACCTGTTTTACCTGATTAGCTATTCCGTCAAGTTCTGCTGTTTCAATCTTATATTCGTATGGCTCATTTGATGTACGAATGATCGTAGTCATATATCCTGTCTTTCCGGCTGTAGCGTATTCCACAGCTTTCTCTCCAAGAAGCTCTGACTCCTGAAGGTCGGAAGCAGATGCCATATGAGCCGCACATCTCTGAAGGATATTTATCTCAACCGAACGGCACTTTACACCCAGTTCGTCTTTTACAAGACTTTCCAGAATCTTTCCTACTCCGGATAACTGAGCATGTCCGAACTTATCTTCTGCCGCACTGGTTGCAGAAAGATATACCCCATTCTCATCCTGCAATCCTTCAGATACAGCTATAACAACGTTGTTAGTTGTCTTCAGCACATCCTTAACATCATTAAGGAAGTTCTCGGTACTGAATGGAACCTCCGGAAGATATATAAGCTGAGGTATATCACTATATTCATTTCTGGCAAGAGCAGCAGCTGCTGTAAGCCAGCCTGCATTTCTTCCCATGATCTCTATTATCGTAACTGTTGGAACTTTATATACTGAAGTATCATGAGCGAATTCCAGCATCGATGCGATTATAAACTTCGCAGCCGATCCGTAACCCGGAGTATGATCTATATGAACCAAGTCGTTATCTATAGTTTTAGGAACACCTGCAAATCTGATATCACTTCCGATACTGCTGCCGTACTCTGCAAGTTTAGATATCGTATCCATAGAATCATTTCCGCCTATGTAGAAAAATGCGGCAACTTCATACTTGTTCAATATCTCAAAGATCTTCTCATAGATTGAAGGATCCTCATCTATATCAGGCATCTTGTATCTGCAAGATCCCAGATAACTGGACGGTGTGGTGTAGATTCGACCAAGCTCTTCATCACTTAATCCTTCCAACTGGATGAATTCTTCCTTCATAACTCCGCTTATCCCATAAAGCGCACCAAATACCTTATCATAGCCTCCACTGGATAATGCTCCTTTTACAACCCCTACGAGCGATGCATTGATAGCTGTAGTAGGTCCCCCCGACTGAGCAACTATGATGTTTTTCATATAAAGTTCTCCTTATACTATTGATATTCGTGTTTCGAGTAAACTCTGAAATGTCAAAGCACACACCCGACCAATATAACATCTGTCAGTATAAGGTTCAATATAAAAAATTTTAATTTTGTTTATTTATTTCCGGCATAACCAATGTACGAACAGGGATACCAGTATGCTCCGTAAACGCAATACGTGGCGCAGAAATCATCAGCTCTTACTTATGTTATGAATGAATCTTATTCCTTATCCTTAAACATGCCTCAATATGCATGATCCAATGTCTGGAAAACGGCATTTGAATAAGGCCTCTAACATCTTTATTGCACCAGTAATCTATAAGCCAAACTGCGTTTTCATCCTCACTCACTACTTGCAGTGATTCCAACTTCTCTTTTCTTTCTTTGGGTATCTTTCTTTTGAGATCATCATATGATAAATCCCTTAACATAGTTTCCGTACTATGCTTCACATCCGAAAGATATGCATATAATTCATCCAGATTCAGTTGCTTCGAAAAGTCAGCAATCTCCCGCTTAACAAGCTCATTTCCTGTCGTAATAATTTGTGAATTGATTCTTTTTTGATATCCTCCACCAAAAAACACCTGCTCATCGCCATTGATTAATGTATGGGCAACGATATCCTCAATACGAAAAACATGCCACAGCGAATATGCAATGGTCTTGCTGTGATAACCATCTGCATTGATAAACGGAATTGCGTTGAAATCTTCCCTGCTTAGCTCTTCTTTAAATGCGATGATTGTATCCCACAGAGCGTCACGCAATGCAAAAAGTGTACCGACACCCTCTTCATAGATATCTCTTTTCTTTATCTGGCTTTGCATCAGTTTGTTCAGTTCAGACCATTCCTTATTCATCTAAATCCTTCTCCGAATCTTTGATTCTATAGTACTCCTCGGCACCTATGCCAATCTCAATAAAGTCCTTCGCTCTTTTTATATCCTCATCCAGCATAATTGTTGCAATAGTATTCCCATAAAGTTTTGCTAAAAAAGCATGACCAATCAGATTGTTATCTGCTCCGTACTTAAGTGTGCTGATATTTCCAAATACCTTTTTGCACAATCACATGCTTTTTCTGGATAAGAAAACCCTTTCGCATCTGCTATCCCTCTGGTCACTTTTTCAAACAACTGATTTGTTGCCAGAAGCGCTCTCATCACATCTTCTTCCTCATAATGGGCAAAGCATTTTTTTAATTCGTTCAGAATCTCTTCCCCTACCCAACTTTCGAGGAATCTTCCGTCGTGCCACACATCAACTCCGGCTGTTTTATAACGAAAAAGTTCTATCATCCTAAGAAGATGCTTTTTCAGGTAAGAATCCACACATGTTTTGGCAGACCACAACTCACCTCGCTTAAGTTTCTTAAATGCCCAAATATTGTGAAAATAAAAATCATTTATCACATTAAGAAATTCCGATTCATCAATATCAGGCTCAGAACTTCCCGACTTAATGTATGCTTTCAGCATTTCCGAAAAAGCCATGGAATCGTACATCACGTCATATCCCCTGTTCATAACCCACTGGGCTACACCTTCCTTAATTGCAACCTCAAACTGCTCAGGTGTCAAAATAATCATATCCACATCCCTGTCATCATCATAGATGCATCTTCTTTCTTTTCCACCACCCAACGTAGGCTCTACAAATGATATGCTTACGTTTCCCAGAAATTCGGGATATTCACCCCAAAGCCATTTTTCAGTATTCTTTGTTACTATTAGCAAATCCAAATCAGAAAATTCATCTGCTTTTATTTCTTTTCTTGTATAAGATCCAATAGCCACTATCGCTGTGATATCCTCATCTTTATTTGCAATTTCCAATATCTTTGTTTTGATATCATTATACTTATCCATTCTTTTGCCCCTTAGCATTTAATATAAAAATTTAATGTACTATATCATTTTGCTGTTTACCTGTTGTATACGAATCTGTTAATCTGGCATTTGCTCATTGATCTCATTAATTTGCCTCCACATAAAGGACAATCCACAGAATCGTGTCATTTCATCCTCCAAGGTCTTTCTTTACCAAGCCATCCGCTTTTCTCCCAATACGATTTGTCTGCTTCACCGGCCCCCAAATCTGCTTTCTGCATCATACGCATCAATGAAAATATGGCTTTAGTCTTTATACCTGCTTTTACGCTTTTTTTTCGGGAAAGCCTTTGCGCAATCCTTATTGTATCTTTTTCAATCTTCTGTTTTTTCTTTTCACTGACTCCGTCCCAATTCATAGCTTGTATGCAG
>JAFZXD010000287.1 GCA_017616955.1 Eubacterium sp.
ATAGCATTTGAAGCTGGTACTTCTGTAACTTATGGTTTGTTTAATGCTCAGGAAAGAGGAACTCTGTTTATCGGTCCTGGCGTAGATGTATACGCAGGTATGGTTGTAGGAGAGACCGGAAGACAGGAAGATATCGAAGTAAATGTATGTAAGACAAAGCATCTTACAAATACTCGTTCTTCAGGTGCTGATGAGGCTCTTAAGCTTGTTCCACCAAGACAGATGTCTCTTGAGCAGGCACTTGACTTCCTTGATACAGACGAACTTCTCGAGATTACTCCTGAAAGCCTCAGAATCAGAAAGAAGATACTTGACTCTCGTCTCAGAATGAGAGCCAACAGAAAATAAATACTAACGATTTATGCTTAAGTGGTAAAATAGGAGGATTTTGCGATGAGAAATCTTACGATGCTTATGGATTATTATGAACTGACCATGGCCAACGGTTACTTTGTAACAGGTAACAAGGATAAGGTTGCTGTTTTTGATATGTTTTACAGAACCAATCCTGATGGCGGTGGATTCGTTATAAGTGCCGGACTTGAGATGCTTATAGATTATATCTTGGGTCTTAAGTTCACAGATGATGATATAGAATATCTTCGCGGCAGAAATATGTTCGATGATGGATTTCTCGAGTATCTCAGAAACTTTAAGTTTACTGGTACTATCGAAGCTGTACCAGAAGGTACTGTCGTATATCCGAATATTCCTATAGTTACGGTTACAGCTCCTATCATAGAAGCTCAGCTTATAGAGACAATGCTTCTTATATGTATTAATTTCCAGTCTCTTATAGCTACAAAGGCCAATCGTATATCAAGAGCTGCAGGAGACAGCATTGTTATGGAATTTGGCGCCAGAAGAGCTCAGGGACCTGATGCTGCAGTATGGGGCACAAGGGCCTGCTATATAGGTGGTGTTGGAACTACAGCTACAGTTATGGCTGACCAGCAGTTTGGTGTAAAGGCTGTTGGAACTATGGCTCACAGCTGGATTGAGTTCTTCCCATCAGAATATGAATCATTTAAAGCATATGCAGAAGTGTATCCTGACAGTTGTACACTTCTTATAGATACATACGATATCCTTGAAAGTGGTCTGCCAAATGCCATCAGAGTTGCTCATGAGATCCTTGAGCCGATGGGCAAGAGACTTAAGGGTGTTCGTATCGACAGCGGAGACCTTGCTTACTTCTCAAAGAAGATCAGAAGAAAGCTTGATGAAGAAGGTCTCAAGGACTGTGCTGTTGTTGTTTCAAACAGCGTAGATGAATATCTTATCGAGTCACTTACAAAACAGGGCGCGAGAATAGACTCATACGGCGTAGGTGAGAGAATGATCACATCTAAGTCCGATCCTGTATTTGGTGGCGTTTATAAGCTTGTTGCTGTTAAAGAGGGTGATGAGTTTGTTCCAAAGATTAAGATATCAGAGAATATAGAGAAGATTACAAATCCGGGCAAGAAAAAGGTTTATAGAATATACAGTCAGAAGACAGGATATGCTATTGCCGATCTTCTAACTATGAGTGATGAGGAACCTGATTTCAGCGATTCATATGCATTTATAGATCCTCAGATGCCTTGGAAGAATATGAAGTTCAGGAATGTTGATGCAAAGCCGCTTCAGGTTACTATCTTCAAGGATGGTGAGCTTGTATATGAGAAGCCTGCCCTTAAGGATATTCAGGCGTTCGTAAAGAAGCAGCTTGATTCAGAGATATGGGAAGAGGAACAGCGTTTCTATAATCCTCATACACACTATCTTGATCTGTCACAGAAGCTGTATGAAGTGAAGAAAGATCTTCTTGCTGCAGTACAGGTGGTTGATTAAAGATAGTTGAAAAAAACGACTTGAAATGATACTATAATTAAAGATACTTTGGGGTATTAAATTTAATATATGGGGGTGTGTACGTGGAAGAACTGGATAATAAAAGTTATGATGAATTCACACTCAATTTCAAGCTGGAAGAAGATGTACCGATAGATCAGTTTGAGATGACTATGTACAACTACGAGTTTGTTGGGAACAAGACAAAGTGTTCTTGTGTGGCGATCGATGGGGTAAGAGCGCTGCAGTTCAAGGTTCCGGCAACTCTTCCTTTGGAACAGTTTCTCTTGAAACAATTGTACAAGGGTGAATTCCTGGCTATGCTTTCTAACATTCTGAATCAGTTGATCTACTTTACAGAGAATAACATGTCTCTGAATAAGATACTTTTGAATGTTCACTATATGTATATAGAGCTGTCTACTTTGGATATTCAGCTGCTCTATATGCCTGTAAATAAGAATTTTGCCGATTGTAATGTAACCGAATTTATTCAGAACTTTATAAGCAAGGTACGTTTCGCTAATATGGATTCTGTTGAGTGCGTAGATCAGATTCTTAAGTATCTCGACAGCAAGCTGATGTTTGATCTGGAAGACTTTTATAAGTATATTCTTTCCCTTGAGGAAGAGAATATAAATGAAGATGAGTCCATAGAGCCGCCTGCTAAGGACACTACGGTTCTTGCTACATCAGAGAATTACAACAATCCTGTTCCTTATCTGGTAAGGGTTTCGACAAATGAACTTATACCGATTCTTAATAAAGAGTTTATGGTCGGAAAGTCAGTAAATTGTGACTATCAGATCATAGATAACAGCAAGATAAGCAGAAGACATGCTGTATTCAGAATCAGTAACGGCGAATGCTATGTCAGAGACAATGGTTCTACTAACCATACATTTGTAAACGGAAAACTGCTTCAGCCCGGCGTAGAGATCATGCTATCAAATGATGATTACATTCGACTTGGTGATGAAGAATTCAGATACTGGGTAAGATAATTACCGAAGAAATTATTTATAAGATAAAAATAAAGCAGACAGATGATCGAATTCATTTGTCTGCTTTTTTGCATATATTACTTCAATTCAAATGCATTGAATTTCAAATATTTATAAGTTCTTGAGATAGTCTTCGTTTATAGCGATTACTTTCTTCATAGCTTCGATACCCGGAGCACCGATAGTATTTCTGAGTCTTACGCATGTCTCGAGTGATATAGCTTCGTAGATATCGTCCTCAAATACAGGACATATAGCTTTGTATTCGTCAAGTGTAAGCTCGTCTAGTGACTTCTTGTTGTCGATAGAGTAGAGCACGAGTCTTCCGATGATTCCGTGAGCATCTCTGAATGGTACGCCCTTCTTAACGAGATAGTCAGCTGCGTCAGTGGCATTTGTAAAGCCTTCCATAGCGCTG
>JAFZXD010000288.1 GCA_017616955.1 Eubacterium sp.
CTACGAATTAAAAAAGATTATAAAAGAATACGAACAGTATGCCTCTACTCATGATGGAGCACTTCCTATACAGACAGATCTTTTTGACTGCATTGATACAAGTATTGATGCTGATAGTAATGCTGCCTGTCTGCGTGGTGCCTCAGGATTTAGTGATTTAAACGCCAAGTTTAATGAACCTGACGGAACGTCAAAGGCTCCTAAATATAACTCAAGTAATCAGAATTCAATATAAGAGGAATAAACAATGAATACATTAAATGAGCAGAATAACCTTATCAAGACCTTAAAGGACTTAGGCTTAAATGGTATGGCAGAGGCTGCTACTAACCAGTTTAATAACGAATTCTCCTATTCTGCACTTAATTTCTGTCAGAGACTGCAAGAACTGCTGGAAAGAGAAGATTCATACCGAAAGAAAATGAAATATCAGAGAATAATCAGACAAGGTAAACTGAAATATCAACTTACTTTTAATGATATTCATTTTGGTGATGCTGATGGTCTAAAAAAGGATGACCAAAAATATCTGATCAGCAATCACTGGGCTTTGGTCAGCCCTGTTAATATCTATATTCAGGGGAAAACCGGTGTAGGCAAAACTGCAATGGCTTGCACGCTTCTAAATAATCTGGCCCTTGAAGGTTATACAGTAAGATTCTGGCGCATGTGTGACCTTCAAAATGAGGTTGAACGACTGTCAAATGATCCTGGGAAGCTAAAATCATTTACTACAAAATTAGCAAAATATGACGTGCTTGCTATTGATGATCTGGGCTTGAATTCAGAAGTTATGCCTGCAAAAATTGTTTCCTTTATCTTTAATGTGATAGATGCAAGAAGCCCAAGGAAATCAACAGTAATAACCTCCCAGATGAAACCTGATGGACTATTACGAGTATTTGGAAGTGGAGCTCAGGCAGAAGCTATTGTAGACAGACTGCTTCGTCCTTGTAAGATCATTTCATTAAAAGGAGAATCTAAGAGAACTACTATCTAAATAATTTGATAAGGGGACCTTAAAAATAAAGGATTCCCCTTATTTTCTGTGAAAGAAAAAAAATCCATCTAATTTGCCAGATCATTAAGGAGGGGTACCGAAGTTATAGCGAATTAATTTTATGAGGTATGTCAAATTAGGCTATACCGAGGTTGGACCGAATTTCTATACCGAAGTAAAACGAATTTCTATACCGAAGTTATCCGTATTCTGCGTTTGATACTTTAATTTAAAAAATGTTAAGTAAACCGCGATAGAAAGCGGTTTTTCTTTATAAATACGTGTTGTGTATACGTAATGTATATGTTATAATCCAATTATCGCATATGGATAGATTGGAATCGGCTTATGTTTATTCGCAGAATTAAAAGAGCTAATGGTCAGGTCAGTATTGTTCTGGTTGAAGGATATAGAGAAAACGGTAAGGTTAAGCAGCGTACAGTTGAGTATCTGGGAACAGAATCAGAACTTACTAAAAATGATCCGGAGGCTGTTAACAAACTCATCAATAAATATAAGAAGGCCCAGAATTCCAAAGATGCCTTTATCAAACTGACTATAAATCTGGCAGAAAAAATCTCTGATGAGAATACAGTTCGTAACTATGGATATTTTTACCTGGATAAAATGTTTATAGAGCTTGGTCTTGATAAGTTATGCGATGAGATTCAGTCAGGCTCAAAGATAGAATACTCTCTCAAGGACTGTCTTAAACTCATGTGCTTTATGAGAGCCCTAAAGCCTTCATCAAAGAAGACCTGTCAGGAGAAGGGATGTGATTACTTCTTTGAGGATTTCAATCTCAGACTTGAACATATGTACAAATCACTAACCTTATTTGATGAGAACAAGCAGAACTTTGTAGACATGATCCACTCCTCACTCTGCGAAAAATACAACAGAAAGACAGATATTCTTTACTACGATGTAACCAATTATTTCTTTGAAATAGATGCTGAAGATGATCTCAGAAAGAAAGGCTGTTCAAAGGAGCATCGACCTTTGCCAATTGTACAGATGGGTCTGTTTATAGATAATCAGGGACTTCCTGTTGATTACTATCTGTATGAAGGAAATCAGAATGACTGTACCACGCTCAAGCCATCCTTTGAAAAAATCAAGAAAACCTACAAGGCAGATAAAGTAATTATTACTGCGGATAAAGGCTTAAACAACGGACCAAATCTGGGATATATTCTCTCCAATGGTAACGGTTATATTGTCAGCCAAAAGATAAGAGGAGCAAGTAAAGCTCTTAAAGACGAAGTTCTGAATGAGAATGGCTGGCATACTAACCTCAGTGGGGACTTTAAATTTAAGGAATTCAACAGAACCATTGATGTTGAGGCACCTGACGGACAGAAAATCAAACACGAACAGAAAGTTGTCTGTATCTGGTCTAAAAAATATCAGCTCAAAGAAAAGTCAGCTCGTGATGCCTTACTGGAAAAAATCACCCTTCTGGCTAATGATCCGACAAAGTTTAAACAGAGCTGCCATAAAGGCATGAGAAAGTATATTGAAGAGGTCACTGTAGATAAATCTACCGGAAAAGAAAATAAGAGCGTAAAAGTATCAACTTCTCTGAACTATGAAAAGATTGCCAAAGATGAAGCACTGGATGGATACTATCTGATTGTAACCTCTGAAACAGAACTGTCTCTGTCTGAGGTTATAGAGAAATACCGTGGCTTATGGCGCATTGAACAGTCATTCAGAATTACCAAATCAGACATTCATGGCAGACCTGTATTCGTCAGAACACAGGAGCACATCAATGCTCACTTCCTTACCTGCTTTATTACTCTGACTATCTTAAGAATGCTGGAGATTAGACTTAATCGGAAGTACTCTGCAAAATCTATTATTGACGGCTTAAATTCAGCTGTTGCGGTTGATATAGGTAAAGATATTTACCAGATTAACAGAAGAGATGAAGTTGTAGATGAGCTTGATAAGCTTTATGGACAGGACTTTTCAAATAGATATGTCAGAAAAGAAAATCTGGCAATTCACCATTCTGAAATAATAAATTCCGTGTACACAACACCTTAAAAATCGATAAATGGCATCACTAAGCCATTTATCAGATTTAAGTATCAAACTCGGGTAAAAAACAAAGCAATGATCCGTTATAGGTCACACTTCTGTATAGAATATAATACAGATCGGATAAATAAAGGCTTCTATTTGTGATTTTTTTCAAAGTGAACTAATTCTGTCGGTACTTAAGAGGTGTAATTCCATACTTCTTTTTAAAGAGTCTAAAGAAGTAAGATTCATTATCAAAGCCATGATCAGATGCAACATCCGTAATCTGTTTTTCTCCTCGCAGAATATCGTCAGCGGCCATCTGCAGTCGATAGTCATTTACATATTCAGTAAAGCTCATATTCATGGCTTTTTTAAAGAATCTGCAGAAATAAGCTTCAGAAAAATTCATGCGTTTTGATGCATC
>JAFZXD010000289.1 GCA_017616955.1 Eubacterium sp.
AAAGCTGTAATCGTAGAAACACTTAGCGTTGATGAGAGTGCTGTAACACTTGAGGCATCTCTTTCAGATGATCTTGGAGCTGATTCTCTTGATGCTGTTGAACTTGGAATGGCTATCGAAGATGCAGTAGGAGTTGCTATCGCAGATGAAGATCTTCCAAACATCAAGACTGTTCAGGATCTTGTAGATTACGTTGAGTCACATAAATAATTTTTTCAAAAAGTAAAGAATGGGGTCAGGCAAGGAGATAAACGTGTGGGCGTTTCTCTGTATAGTAAAACTATACGTGCTTGACTCCTTGTGCATTTAATAGGGAATACATTCGGAGGGATTTTTTATGAAGCTTTTCGGTAAGCACGGGAATAAAAAAGAAAATTCCGATCTTAAAAACGATTATGAATTCGTTGAGGTTGAGAAAGTCAATTCTGAAGAGTCAGCTGAGACTACCGAGGTTGAACAGCAGTATACATGTAAAGGCTGCGGAAAGACATTCTCACTTTCCGATATAAAAAAGAATATGTATGTGTGTCCTGAGTGCGGTAAACATGACAAGATATCAGCGAGAAGAAGAATAGCAGGTCTGGCTGATCCCGGTACATTCAGGAAGTTAAAAACGGATATTCCATTCAGAAATCCATTGGATTATCCGGATTATGCTGAGAAAATAAACGGTCTCAAAGCGAAGACTGGACTTGATGAAGGAACACTTGCAGGCGTTTGTGAGATCGGAGGATATAAAACAGTTGTAGCAGTTATGGCCAGCGAATTTCTCATGGGAAGCATGGGAATAGCAGTTGGAGAAACCATAACAAAGGCATTTGAAGTTGCGGAAAAGATGGAGCTTCCTATTATCATTTTCACAGCCAGTGGTGGTGCGAGAATGCAGGAAGGAATCTTATCTCTTATGCAGATGGCCAAGACATCTGCTGCAGTTCAGAGATTCAGTGAGAATGGTGGATTGTATGTATCTGTTCTGACTCATCCTACTACAGGAGGTGTCAGCGCAAGCTTTGCAACACTTGCTGATATCACAATAGCTGAACCGGGAGCACTGATAGGATTTGCAGGACCAAGAGTTATCGAGCAGACCATAGGACAGAAACTTCCTGCAGGCTTCCAGCGTGCTGAATATCTGGAAGAACATGGTTTTGTTGATGGAATAGTTGAACGTACGGAGATGCGTGAACAACTGGCACAGATACTCAGACTCCACGAGAAGAGGAGGAAATCATGGCTACGATAAGAGAGATAGATGATAAGTTAAATGCTCTTGAAGAGCAGATAGATGCACTTAAGGACAACATGGAGTACATAGAGATACTCAGCAGTCTTCACGCAGAGTATGACAAGACAGCAGAATCTGCTGCAGTACTTACTCCACACGATAGAGTATTTCTTGCGAGACATCCTAAACGTCCTAAAGTAGATGATTATATAGAAGCCCTCTTTGATGATTTCTTTATACAGAGAGGGGATCTTCTGAATAAAGAAGATAAGAGTATATTTGGTGGAATAGCTATGTTCCACGGAGTTCCGGTTACTGTCCTCGGACACAGAAAAGGCCGTGATCTTCAGGAGAATCTTGAATTCAACTTCGGAATGCCGGAGCCGGAAGGATACAGAAAAGCCCTTCGACTTATGAAACAGGCTGAGAAGTTTGGAAGACCGATCATAACATTTATCGATACTCCGGGTGCTTATCCGGGACTAGATGCAGAGGCACATGGTCAGAGTCAGGCTATATCAAGAAACCTTGCTGAGATGAGTGCTCTCAAGGTTCCTGTGATCGCAATTGTAACAGGAGAAGGAAGCAGCGGTGGAGCACTTGCAATAGGTGTTGCCAACACTGTATACATGCTTGAGAATGCAGTTTATTCTGTTCTTTCACCGGAAGGTTTTGCAACTATCCTTTGGAAGGATTCTTCAAGAGCAGGAGAAGCTTGCGAACTTATGAAGCTTACTGCTCATGATCTGTATGAATACGGAGTTATCGATGGAATCATAAGAGAACCTCTGGGCGGCGCTCACAGAAGTCCGGGAGTTGTATATCGTGATATAGATGAGATGCTTGTAAGGGAACTGAGAAAGTTCAAGGGTAAGTCAGGTTCTGAGATAGCCCGTGACAGATATGAGAAGTTCCGTAACATCGATCAGGTAGTGCTTAAGGATAATGTAGAGGTAATAAGATAATGGACAGAAAAATGATAAATGAATTATTAGGTACCAAATACCCTATAATTCAGGGTGGTATGGCAAATATTGCACTTGGTAAATTTGCAGCTGCAGTTTCAAATGCCGGTGGTCTCGGACTTATCGGATCGGGCGGATACGATGCTGCAAGAATCGAGCAGGAGATATACGATGCAAGAAAGGCAACAGATAAGCCTTTCGGAGTAAATCTGATGCTCCTCAATCCGGACGTAGATAATATAGCCGATCTTCTTGTGAAAGAGAATATCAAGATTATTACAACAGGTGCCGGAACACCCGGAAAATATATGGAAAAGTGGAAAGAGATGGGAGCTATCGTTATTCCTGTAGTTGCCAGCAGTGCACTTGCAAGACGTGTTGAAAAGCAGGGTGCTGATGCTGTTATCGCAGAAGGCGGTGAAAGCGGCGGTCATGTTGGTGATATGACTACTATGGCTCTTGTTCCACAGATTGTTGACTGTGTTGATATTCCTGTTATAGCTGCAGGTGGTATAGCTGACGGAAGACAGTTTGCAGCAGCTATGTGTCTTGGTGCTTCAGGTGTTCAGATCGGAACATGTCTTCTTGTAAGTGAAGAGTGCCCTGTACACGACAATTATAAGCAGGAACTCATCAAGGCGAAAGATAACAGTACTACAGTAACAGGACGTAGTCTTAACGCTCCTGTTCGTATCATAAAGAATCAGATGGCTAGAGAATATCTTAAGCTTGAAGCTCAGGCTGCTTCACGTGAAGAACTCGAACAGATCACACTTGGTGGACTTCGTCGTGCGGTTACAGACGGTGATATGAAGAACGGATCTGTAATGGCAGGTCAGGTTTGCGGACAGCTGAAAGAAGTAAGACCTGTTGCAGATATTCTTGCAGATATTTATAACGACGGAATGAAGATTCTCGGAAAGTAGACAGTATTAATTTAATCTTATTGTATGACGAGGAATTAAATATGAAACTTGGATTTTTATACGCAGGACAGGGTTCTCAGAAGGTTGGTATGGGTCTTGACCTCTATGAGAAGTATCCTGAAT
>JAFZXD010000290.1 GCA_017616955.1 Eubacterium sp.
CTATCGCATAATCAAAATCTATTGCTTTTCGGATTGAAATAGAATAATATTGCGTACCTTTGCACTCTCCAATTCCGGATAATTTTATGTAATAATCTCCCGGTTCTACCGGTTTACTTGTCTTCCATTTGATGCTGTTTACAGGAAGAAGCTCATATACATTTTTAGTACAGTATCCATCATATTTATAATGCTTTCCGAGCTCCATAACTTCATCATTTCGAGAAACCCTTATATTTGATAGATCAAATTCTTTCCCCGTGTAACAAAATGCACCGTCGTAATAATACCCTTCCTGTGTGTTGGTGTTGATTGGATATTTACTAAATTCACTTATATCATAAATACTTACGGTACGATTGGCTTTCCCGGTAAATGGAGAAACCGCCGTAAAGTATATTGTATATTTTCCAAGCGTCGTCGGAACGCCGTCTATATACTCACCGGAAGGTGACGACGCAGTATAACTACTATATTTCCTATATTGTACTGTACAATTCGCTTTGTATTTTTTTCCACCTGATGTGTAATACATATTAGCATCAAGATCATTTGCTGTTACAACATTATTCTTCACAAATATGGATGATGCGAAACCCTGACTATAATTGCCAAGAGGAGCATATATTTTAACTGTTTTATCTACTTTGTCTTCTGTAAGACTGGTACATCTAAATCCTAAATAATATGTAGTCCCTTTTTCAAGCAGACGGGACATATAATCACCGACATAAGTATTTTTTTTAACCTTATTACTATCATAAAAATAAATATATGTAGAAGATAAGGCATCAGTAATTTTTATAGTATAATATGCCGATTCTCCCGGTGTAATCTTATAGTATACTGTCTGATCCTTTTTAAATGTAATAGTGTATTCTTGATTGTCAGCTTTTAATTCACCTACTTCAGTGAATTCTTCCGCATGAACAATCCCCGACTTTAGAAGACTGCTTCCTGCCAAAGACAAAAAGAAGCCCACCACAAAAAGCGTGGCAAGGCCAAACATGCGAACCTTGATTCTTTTTAAACCCTCTACTTTCATGATAACTTAAACCTCCTCTATAAATCTTAGTTTTACCAAAACCAAGTACACTCAACATACCATTTTAAATAAAGTTAATCAAGTAAAAAAACTCCATAAAACGTAGAAAATAAGCCATCTTTCGCACAATCGAAATATATCATTGACACAGATTTTTTGTTATTCTATCATATATTTGCTTCAATAAAACCAATCAATGATTCAACTTGAAAGCGAGGTACAACGATGAGCAGAAAATCTAAAACAATATTTTTAATTCTTGCAATATTAATAGTATTAGCTGTAACAATAACCGCCGGAATAGTGTTAAGAACTTACGGATTGGAACACACAATAATTATAATCCGAAGATTCTTTCGATTCTTACATATCTAGTACATCCATTATTATATAACAGACATAAACGCAACAACCCCCTCGCAACATGCCGCATGACTTATTGCGAGGGGATTTCTATAACTTTATAAAAAACGTTTATAAAACTACTTAATCTTTACTGTCTTAGCCTGACCTTTTCCACTGAGGAGCTTGGTATAGGCTTTCTTCTTTGCCTTAGGAACCTTAATGGTAGCCTTTTTGTTAATGCCCTTGAATGCATTTGCACCGACCTTTGTTAGCTTACCACTCTTTATAGTAATAGTCTTAAGTGAAGCACATCCATTAAATGCTCCCTTTCCAATATTCGCTACATTAGCTCCTATTGTAACTGTAGCAAGTTTCTTCTGACCCTTAAATGCATTAGCTCCTATTGCTGTAATCTTATATGTAAATCCATCTTTCTTTACAGTTGCTGCAATATTTGCCTTAGCAAGATTCTTCTTTGAAACCTTTGTAAGAGTAACTGTTCCGGCTGTCTTACCATCATCCGAAGCAGCCTTTGTTATCTTATATGTGAATCCTGAAACAGTGAAAGTTTTTCCCTTCTTAGGAGCCACCTTAGTCTCGTTCTTATCAGGAGTTTTCTTAGGATTCTTACCAGTCTCTTTCTTTTTATCTTTTTGTTTATTCTCTTCTTCAGCCTTAAGCACTGCTGTAGACTTTCCGGTTGACTTTATTCCGACTTTTTCTGCATAATCAGCAGCTACGGATCCGTCCTCGGTCTTTATCTTCATCTTGTCTGAAGCACCCTTAAATGCATCATCGCCTATTTGAGTAACTGACTTAGGTATTGTTATCTCTCCCAGTGAAGTACATCCTTCAAATGCTTTTTTTCCTATTGATGTAGTTGAATCAGGCACCTCTACCTTAGCAAGTGAAGTACATCCACTGAATGCTTCATCACCAATAGACTCAGTCTTCTTTGAAAGAGTTACATTTTCAAGAGCTTTTTCAGAAGCAAATGCATTTGAGCCGATAGTCTTTACAGTATCAGCTATCACAACATCCTTAACCTTTTGAAGATTATAAAATGCATTATTTCCAATAGATGTAGCTCCTGCTTCGATAGTAATCTTCTCTGCACTCTGAGCCCATGGAGTCCATGGAGACATGCCTTCATCATAATCATCCATCTTTCCGGTTCCGGTTATAACCAACTCTTTTGCTGCAGAATCAATATACCATTTGAGATTTGCTCCACAAGTACCACCATTTGTAAACTCATAATTAAGTCCATATTCTTTAGCGTCATTAACAGCGTTTGATGGCGCCACCAAGTAAAGTGCAAGATTCTTATTATTTATATCAAAAGAACCTGCTAAGAATTTTCTTGTCCTTTTAGGAAGATATACAGTCTTTAATAAAGGACAATCCGCAAATGCCTTATCACGAATAATAAGTGAACGATCACTTTCTTTTATTGAAACACTTTCAAGTTTTGTACAATTCTGAAATGCACTATCCATAATATCTTCTGTATGAGCCGGCAAAACAATATTTTTTAACGATGTACATCCTGCAAATGCATAATATCCAATACTAATATACGCCGATTCAAAACTTGCACTATCTGCAAAGGTTACATCTTTTAGAGCTGTACATCCACTAAATGCATTATCCTGTATCATGCGAATAAACGCCGGTATAGTTATAGTTTCAAGTGATATACATCCTTCAAACACTTTTTTACCAATCCAAGAATCAGTATTATCAGGTTCATAGTTTTTAAAGCTGAAACTCTTCAGATTTTTACAATTCCTAAAACAACCTTCATATATACCTACTGCTTTTGACGGCATAGTAAATGATTCAAGACCTGTACCTTCAAAAACTGAATCTTTTATATATCTTATCGAGTTTGGAAGTGTTATCGATTTTAATGATGTACAACCTTTGAAACAATATTTATTTAAAAAATTAAGTTCAGAATCTGATTCAAAAGTAACTTTAGTAAGATTCTCACAATCCAGAAAGGCCTCCGAACCAATACCATATATATCCTTACTTACCCAAATGGATTTTATCTGATTTCTATAGCTATGCCATGGATAATCCGCTGCCTTTTGACTTGATTGATTTCCAGTCACATGAGCATAACGATATTTACCATTAACAATGTCCAAATAGTTTGTATCAGCAGATGCACTTAACCTTAATTCTCCTGTTGAAGTATTAAACTCCCATTTTTGAAAATCATATTTCTCACCACTATACTGCGGACCGGCTGCAGAGACTTTTCCAGCCTTGCCATATCCCGGAATCACGACCAATGCAAACATAAGCGCCAGTGTCAAAAATATTAAAGCGAGCTTTTGAATGCTTTGCCTTTTTGTTCTTTTAGATTTTGTTTTCATCCTCTCTCCTACCTTTCTTTTATATACCATTTTCATAAAAACTATGACTCTTATATCGTATACCCTTATGAGTCTGATTCCAATAGGAAAATGCCTCAAAAATCAAAAGTATCCATTGGATACCATGGCCGCAACCCCGCTATTTTAGCCACTTTATGAACTTTGACAATTTTCGCCACCATTCTTCGTCATATACACCTCAAAACAAAAAACACTCGGATTAATTTTTCAAATCCAAGTGTTTTTCTGATCCACTTATTTATAATGACAGCACCGTAGGAACGTATGCTTTTATATAGACTCCTTCATCTGTATATTCCTCTTTCAGGATTTCTCCGAGTCGTTTGATTTCAGAGATTTTTGACATCTCCGAATACGAAAATACCTTTTCTATCAGAATACGATCCTCGCGGAGTACTTCGTCAAGAGCGAGGCATATTTTGTCTACGCCGGTTCCTTCTCTTGCCGATATCGGCAAACTTATGATCGCTCTCTTATCATTTAGGCCGAGAAGGTCATCCGGATTCTCCAGTTTATCTATCTTATTGAAAAGAGTTATAACTTTCTTTCCGGTTATATTCAACATATCAAGTGTTTCATATACGACTTTTATCTCTGCATCTCTGTCTGGGCTGGATGCATCAACTACATGAATGATGTAATCAGCATATACAACCTCTTCCAATGTACTTCGGAAGGCATCGATAAGATTGTGTGGTAGTTTTCTGATAAATCCAACCGTATCAGTCAGAAGAACCTTCTGTTTTCCTGTTCCGCTCTTGTATTCAAAGCTTCTTGTGGTTGTATCAAGTGTTGCAAAAAGCTTGTTTTCTGCGAGAATATCGGTATTGCAGAGCTTGTTAAGAAGGGTGGACTTTCCGACATTTGTATATCCCACTATAGCAAATACAGGAACACATCCGGCATTTCTGTCTCTTCTTATAAGTTCTCGGTGTGTGACCACATCTCTCAGATCTCTCTTCAGAAGCGCCACTCTGTTTCGTATAACTCGGCGGTCCTGCTCCAGTTTCTTCTCTCCGGGTCCTCTCGTTCCGATACCACCACCAAGTCGGGACATGGATATTCCTTTTCCCGTAAGCCTTGATAATCTGTACTGGAGCTGAGCAAGTTCTACCTGAAGCTTACCTTCCGATGTTCTTGCATGGGCAGCAAATATATCAAGTATGACCATAGTTCTGTCCATTACTTTTATATCCAGTTCATACCCGAGATTATGCATCTGAACGTTACTGAGTTCATCATCGGTTATGATTCCGGTAGCCTCACGTTCGTATATCATTTCCCTAAGTTCTTCTACCTTACCACTTCCTATATAAGTAGCCGTATTGAAATGTGGTAGATTCTGAACCATTCTTCCGACGACCTCAGCCCCGGCGGTCTCAGCAAGTTCTGCCAGCTCATCCAGGGAATTCATCACGTCATGTTCATCCATACCGTCTGCACAAACAGCGACCAGGATAACCTTTTCAATTGCTTCTTTATTTTCGTATAACATATATTTGTTCCGTTTCTCATCATACTGTTGCCGAGCTTTCGCCCGGCACGGTTTAGTTTAGCATATCTCTACCACAAATAAAAGATGACAGCTGAAATCATTTCAGCTGCCACCTTTCACGACATTTTAGGTTCTTTTATTTTTTTAGAAGGTATAAAACTGACTGGCAAAATCAGTTATTATATTAATCATTAAAAAGTGCTGTTGAATAATATCTGTCTCCACTGTCAGGAAGAAGTGCTACGATCACTTTTCCCTTATTCTCAGGTTTCTTAGCATACTGAATAGCTCCGAAGAGTGCAGCTCCTGATGAGATACCTACTGAGATACCCTCTTTCTTAGCAAGAAGCTTTGCAGTAGCAAATGCATCATCATTTGAAGCCTTGAATACTTCATCATATACTTCTGTTTTCAGAACATCAGGAACGAAACCTGCTCCGATACCCTGAATCTTGTGTGCTCCGGCCTTGCCTTCTGACAGAACCGGCGAATCAGCAGGCTCAAGAGCGATAACCTTAACGTTAGGATTCTGCTCCTTGAGATATTCTCCTGTACCTGTAACAGTTCCACCTGTACCAACACCGGCGATAAAGATATCAACCTTTCCATCTGTATCATTCCAGATCTCAGGACCTGTTGTTGCTTTATGTATTGCAGGGTTTGCAGGATTTACAAACTGTCCCGGGATAAAGCTGTTAGGGATTTCTGCTGCGAGCTCATCAGCCTTTGCTATAGCTCCCTTCATTCCCTTAGCTCCTTCTGTAAGAACAATCTCTGCACCGTATGCTTTAAGAATATTTCTACGCTCAACGCTCATTGTTTCAGGCATTGTAAGGATTGTACGATATCCCTTTGATGCTGCGATTGCAGCAAGACCGATACCTGTGTTACCGCTTGTAGGCTCTATGATAACTGAATCAGGCTTAAGAAGTCCTTTCTTCTCAGCATCTTCAATCATAGCTTTAGCAATACGATCCTTAACGCTTCCTGCCGGATTGAAGTACTCAAGCTTAACAAGAACTGTTGCTTCAAGTCCGAGTTCCTTTTCAATATTTACAACTTCAACAAGTGGTGTATTACCAACCAGATCAAGAGTTCCTTTGTATATCTTCGACATTCTGTTTCCCCTTCTTTCATTTAGTTATATTTGTCTAACTTGACCATTATATCACCAAGTTCCCTTATATGACAACTCAGATTTAGAAATATCCGATGTCTGTCTCACACTTGGTACTATGCAATAATAGCTTATACTCATTGATATGTCTAATTTCAAAAAATTATATTCTGTTATAGCTTTTACTTATAACTAATTTTTTAAATGAAATGTTTCGGAAAATAGGTTATAATCTAGATTATGCAATACAAAAAATGAGGTGAAAGCGATGGGCAGACGTTCTACAAAGGAAAATAAGAATATATACTTTACCACTCGAGAAGAGGCCGGTCTTACCCGTGCTCAGGCCAGTGAGCTTATGGAATATGTTTCCGAAAGCCGAATTGATAAGATAGAAAATGACAGAACGATAGTTCAGCCTTCTGATATCACAGCCATGGCCAAGGCATACAAAAAACCGGGACTCTGTAACTATTACTGTACACATGAATGCAGCATCGGCAAAGATACAGTAGCTGAACTTCAGCCATCGAATTTTTCCGAGCTTTCACTCAGTATATTTAATACATTGAATCAGTTGAATTCACAGAAAGAAAGACTTTTGGAGATTGCCGAAGACGGAACCGTTCGTGAAGACGAGGCTGATGACTTTGTAGCTATCCAGGAGAATCTGAATAAGATGTCTGCTACTATCGAATCATTAAAACTCTGGGTTAACCAGGCTATAGCAGATGGAAAGATTGAGAAAGAATATCTTGAAGAAGCTCACGATAGAATGAACTAGAAATAATCAGAATGAATTAGAATAAAATGTTTTAAAAAACTAAGCCGCCGGAATAATTCCGACGGCTTTTTGCTTACAAACGTTTAGATACTTCAGCTGCAGCTTCCATAGCATCTATAAGACTTGCTCTGAAACCTGCTTCTTCCAGAACCTGTACAGCCTCTATGGTTGTACCTGCAGGCGAACATACCATGTCCTTCAGTTCTCCCGGATGCTTTCCGGTCTCGAGAACCATTTTCGCACTACCGAGAACTGCCTGTGCAGCAAACTTATACGCCTGTGCTCTTGGCATACCAAGCTTTACTGCTCCGTCTGCCATAGCTTCTATCATCATGAAAACATATGCCGGCGAGCTTCCTGATACAGCAACTACCGCATCCATAAGTTTCTCCGGAACTATTTCTGCATTTCCAAAAGATGAAAGAATCTTAAGTGCTGTTTGAAGATCGTCTTCAGATACATTTTCACTTGGGCTAACACCCGTCATGCCTTCTCCGACAAGAGCCGGTGTGTTTGGCATAGTTCTGACGATTTTTAGATTTCTTCCGAATGCTTCGTTATACCAGGCGATAGTCTTACCTGCTACGATTGATATGATAAGCTGATTATCATCTACAGCATCCTTTATCTCTTCAACAACGATAGGAACAACCTGTGGTTTTACTGCCAGAAGAAGTACTTCTGAATTCTTAACAACATCGATATTGCTGTTAGTGGCATTTATACCGAAGTTATCCTGTGCTTTCTTCCTCTCTGCTTCAATAGGTGTTGAACAGATTATCTCCTTTGCGGAAATGATGTCTTTCTTAATAATTCCACCGATTATGGCACTTGCCATATTTCCGGCACCTATGATCCCAAGCTTCACGTTTTAAATCCTCCAAGTTAATTGAAATATATTTTAATTCTTACGGAGTGCGGCTCTTACAGATCCCTTTGGATCGGTTATAAGGAGTCTTACAACCCATATAACAAGTCCAAGTGCTACTACCGCGAGTCCGAGAAATGTATCGTTCAGCATATCTTCAAGTGCAGGTGTAAAGTACTCTGCCTGAAGCTCAACATACTCAAATATTGCATCGACGAGCCACATTATAGATGCTCCCCAGTATAAAAAGAGAAGTATTCCGAGTCGCATGTTATCGTCTTTGCGATTATACCACTTTACAGTTGCGATGACAGCTGCAAATACAGTAATAAGTAATGTCATACATTTCCCCTCCTATACTGTTTCCACTGAAGAATCATTTTCTTCACTACGCTTCATTATAGAATCTGCCGCAACGCATATACCTATCCACACGAGTGTGATAAGTACTGCCATACTTACACCGACAGTCGCCATCTCATGAAGCATTTCCGCAGTATCCGCAGGGTCTGACATGGCTGTCAGGAACGGGAACCATGCCACTATTTCTCCATGCCATATATGCTCAAAAAGCAGTAGAACCGATCCACCCCAAAGCATATTTGAAAGCCATTTCAGTTTTCTGCCGAGCGGAACTTTGACGCTTTTCGTTTCAGAAACATTTGAATCCGAAGTCTTACTTTCTTCAATACTTAATTCTTTTTTTTCTTCAACTTTTTCTGCAACAGTAACTACTGCAGCTTCAACAGCTGATACGATAAAACAAGCCATATGATACCTCCTGCTTTTATGACATTTAATAACTACTTTTGTATTTTATCCTTTATGTATTAATACTGTCAAATAATTATTTGCTATACCGTTATAAAAGGCTTCACCCATATCGGATGAAGCCTTAATTTATTAAACTATATTTCTGATTCCCTCACAGATCCTTCTGGCTACAAGCGGATTATTCATTGTGTAGAGATGAATTCCCGGGATGTCGCTTACAAGAAGATCTATGATCTGACTCAGCGCATATGACATTCCTGCATCGAATAGTGCCGCTTTGTTGTTCTCATATCTGTCGATGATCTTCTGAAATCTCTCAGGAAATGTGGCATTGCACATGCTCACCATTCTCTTAATCTGAGCCGCATTTATAACAGGCATAACACCCGGTACGATCGGAACATCTATATCAGCGATCTTGCAATCTTCGCAGAAGTTGAAGAACATACTGTTATCAAAGAAGAGCTGTGACAGCAGAATCTCTGCACCGGCATCAACCTTCTTCTTGAGTGCCTTTATCTCTTCTACTCTTCCTTCTGATTCCGGATGACATTCCGGATAGCATGCTCCCAGAAGACAGAAATCATATTTTGGCTTCAGGTATTCTATAAGATCGGATGAATATTTAAAATCATCCTTTTCCTGAATATTAGGCGATCTGTCACCACGAAGTGCGAGGACATTTTCAATTCCCTCAGCCTGCATCTCTTTTGCAAAACTATCTATCTCTTCCTTGCTGTAATGAAGACATGTCAGATGAACAACCGGCTCAACATGATATTCATTCTTTATCTTCTTTGCAAGTTCGATGGTGCGGTTGCGATTAACACTTCCGCCGGCTCCGAATGTCACGCTGATAAAATCCGGCTTAAGCTCGGTCAGTACCTCAAGCGTTTCATCAATATTCTCCAGATCTGCATCTTTCTTTGGTGGGAATATCTCAAACGAAAGAGTTCTGTCCTTTTTCTTATATATATCTGTAATCTTCATATCTTTTGTATCCAATCTATTATTTTTTGAACTATATGCCATCATAAGGTAAAACGACTCATATTTCAATCAAAAGTTGACAGTTGAAATCAGATTTGAACTGTCAACTTTTTGAAGTTAGGCTTCGCGGATTATGTTTGCGGCAGCAACAAGGTTGATAAGGCTGGCCTTTGTTTCGATGTCTCCTCTTGTCTTGAGTCCGCAGTCAGGGTTAACCCAGAGCTTTTTGTCTTCTATCTTTTCGCGCATCTTTGTGAGCGCTGTGACTATCTCATCTACAGAAGGAACTCTAGGACTGTGAATGTCGTAAACTCCCGGTCCTACTTCTGTCTTGAAGTTATTTTCCTTCAGTGAATCAAGAATCTGAAGGTCAGATCTTGATGCCTCAAATGTTATAACATCTGCATCCATCGCATCAATTGCTGGGATAATATCTGTAAACTCACTGTAACACATATGTGTGTGAATCTGAGTTTCAGGCTTAACACCACTGTGTACAAGTCTGAATGCAGGGATTGCCCAGTCAAGATACTCTGAATACCAGTCTGAACGTCTGAGTGGAAGTTTCTCTCTGAGAGCTGCTTCATCAATCTGGATGATGTTGATTCCATTTGCCTCCAGATCAAGAACTTCATCACGAATTGCAAGCGCGATCTGAAGTGTGCTCTCTTTGATTGAGATATCTTCTCTTGGGAATGACCAGTTAAGTATGGTAACAGGTCCTGTAAGCATTCCCTTTACAGGCTTATCTGTACATGACTTAGCGTACTTTGACCATTCAACGGTGATAGACTGCTTTCTTGATACATCAC
>JAFZXD010000291.1 GCA_017616955.1 Eubacterium sp.
ATCATATATTCACTTTCGGAATTAACTAAGTCAGACAGCCCGCATCGTAAGTGTGCTCGTATAGTCGGAGATACCATGGGTAAATATCATCCCCACGGTGATAGCTCCATATATGAAGGTCTGGTAAATCTGGCCCAGAACTGGAAGCTTCCGATCCCTCTGGTGGATCCTCATGGAAACTTTGGTGATCTGTCAGGTTCTGGTGCGGCTGCCATGCGATACACAGAGGCACGTATATCAAAGTATGCTGAGGAAGGTCTGAAGGATCTTAAGTACTGTGAGTTCATGCCTAACTTTGATGGTACGGAAGAAGAGCCGGTTCATATTCCATTTCTTGTTCCGAATATGCTCACATCAGGTGCTACAGGTATTGCCGTTGGTATGGCTACAAATATCCCTACTCATAATCTTGAAGAGGTTGCAGATGCTGAGATAGCATATCTGGATAACCCGAATATCTCTACAGAAGAGCTTCTCGAGATAGTTAAGGGACCTGATTTTGCAACAGGCGGAATCATAAATGCAGACAGAGAGACATTACTTCAGATATATGAAACAGGTCTTGGTAAGATAAAGGTTCGTGGTAAGGTTGAAGTACGTGATGCAGGTAGAGGAAGACGTTCAATCTGTGTAACAGAGATTCCATTTACCATGATCGGATCTACCGAGAAGTTCCTGAATACCGTTGCCGATCTTACAAGACAGGGTAAGCTCCCTGCTGTAGTTGACATAGCGGACAGAGGAGATAAAGACGGCGAGTGCCTTGCTATAGATGTGAAGAAGGGTACTACCGATGAAGAGATAGATAAGATTCTCAATCTGCTCTATAAGAAGGCAGGTCTTGAAGATACATATAGTGTAAATATGAACTGTATCTATAACAAGAAGCCTGAGGTTATGGGGTTGAAGAGAATCCTTCAGACTTATACAGAATATAAGTGGGAAGTTTACACAGCTAAGTACGAGAGACTGCTTGCTGATCAGAAAGATGTTCGCGAAGTTAAGAGCGGACTTCTTGAAGCTGTGGATGTTATAGATCTTATCATTGAGGTTCTTCGTGGATCATCCACAACCAAGGAGGCAAAGGAATGCCTCATGTTCGGTAAGACAGAGAATATCAAGTTCAGATATAAGGGCTCGATAGAAGATGCCAAGCAGTTACATTTCACTGAGAAACAAACTGATGCGATACTTGCTATGAGACTTCAGAAGTTGATTGGTCTCGAGGTTGATATCCTTATGAAGGAACTGCAAGAGGCTGAGAAGAAGATTGCTAAGTATGAGAAGCTTCTTAAGTCACAGACTGCTATGAAGAAGCAGATGATAAGCGATATCGAAGAGCTTAAGAAGAAATATGCTATACCTCGTAAGTCTAAGATTCAGAATCTTGGTGAGGTAGTGGTTGAGAAGGAGAAGGTTGTTGCTACAGAAGAGACAATACTTCTCGACAGATTCTTCTATATTAAGTCGGCTCCTAGAGCTGTATTTGAGAAGAATCCTGATACAGTCAGAAAATATGATTTAAATGTTATGTCAACCGACAGGATCGCAATATTCGACAGCGAAGGAATGGTGCATATCATTAAGGTTACTGAAATCCTGAAGAAACAGACCAAGAAGGATAAGAAGTTCAGAATTACTGACAAGGGTATTCAGATATTTGAATTCTGCGGAATGAGTCATACAGCAGATGTTGTTGCCCTTATGAATGTTTCGGAAATGAACCCTGAAGGCAATAAGGATTCAAAGACAGCAGCAGATATAATCGAAGCTAATAACGGAGTTGCTCCGGAAAGAAATCTTGTATTTGTAACAACAGAGGGTAAGGCGAAGAGAGCAAATGCGGCACTCTTTGATACTTCTAGAAAGACTGCACAGGCAATCAAATCCAATGTCGTTTATGTTGGTTATGAAGACGAATATGTAGTTGCCGAAACCGAGAATGGATACTCCATCAAGGTTAGAAGCGATGAGCTTCCTGTTCAGGGTAAAGGAGCAGGAGGAGTGGCACTTATATCCTTAAGAAGAGGGGATAGCGTTGTAAGTGCTATATCGGGTAATAATGAAGCTGAGTTCGGAGGAATGAAGCTCTCGGATATGAAAGCTGTAAAACGTGGAGGCAAAGGAAATAAGAAGGGTAAATAACCGGATTTGACCTTGGCTAAAAACGGACGATGCCTGCACTGTTAAGCGGGTATAGCTCGGTGATATTCGCCTCGCTCCCCGGGGGAGGCTCGCTCGGCGAACACACACGAGCCCTCCCGCGCGTAATTAAGTCGAAGACGTACGGCATCTGACGACATTCGGTTATAAACAAATAAGTATTTAGAGGAATTGATATGGGTAAGAAAGTTGACACATATGACAGTGAGTCGATTAAGGTTTTAAAAGGTCTTGAACCTGTTAGACTCAGACCCGGTATGTATATCGGAAGTACCGGAAGAACGGGTCTGAATCACTTGGTTCAGGAGATTATAGATAATGCGGTGGATGAGCATCTTGCCGGTTATTGCAAGAATATATATGTTAGTCTGAATGAGGACGGCTCAGCTACTATAGAGGATGACGGACGTGGTATTCCGGTTGATCTTCATCCGACAGAGAAGAAGAGTGCGGAGCGTGTTGTATTCACGGTCCTTCACTCAGGTGGTAAGTTTAATGATTCAGTATATAAGATAAGTGGTGGTCTTCACGGTGTTGGTTCTGCGGTCGTAAATGCACTTTCAAAGAAGCTTTTCGTAGATGTATATCGTGATGGAAATGTATACCATGATACTTATGAATACGGTAAGCCGAAGACTAAGCTTATTGACGGACTTCTTCCGTCAGAGCCTGCGGTTCCGGCAAAGAAGACAGGAACAAGAGTAACTCTTTATCCGGATGACACTATATTTGAAACAGTTAAGTTCAAGTCCAGTGCCATAAGACAGAGAATCAAAGAGACCTCTTATCTTAATCCTGATCTTACGATTACATTTGAGAACAAGAGAGACGGTTATGCTCCTGAAGTGTTCCATGAACCGGGCGGACTGGCTGCGTTCGTTGAGGACATTTCCAAGGATATGACCAAGACATCACCGGTTGTTACACTTAAAGGTGAGAAGAACGGAATAGAGGCAGATATAGTTTTTGTTTGTACCGAAGACGGCGATGAAAATGTCATCGGATTCACCAACAACATCACGAATCCTGAAGGCGGTACTCATGTAACAGGATATAAGACTGCATTTGCCAAAATCATAAATAACTATGCGAGAAATGAGCTTGGAGTTCTGAAGGAGAAGGACAGCAATCTGTCCGGTGCAGATATCAGACAGGGAGTTCAGGCTATCGTTTCCGTAAAGCATCCGGATCCGCAGTTCGAAGGTCAGACTAAGACTAGACTTTCAAATACAGATGTGACTCCTGCGGTTGATGCGATAATGCGTGAGCAACTGACGGTTTATTTCGACCGTAACTACGATGTTCTGAAGGATATCGTAGACAGAGCTGTTGAGACTGCAAAAGAAAAGGCTAAGAATAAAACAAAGATAAATCTGAATAAGTTTTCATTTGAAGGAAACGGAAAGCTTGTTCGCCAGGAAAGCAGCGAGGCTGAGAAGTGCGAGATCTTCATAGTCGAGGGTGATTCCGCCGGCGGCTCAGCTAAGTCAGCACGTAACAGAAAATATCAGGCAATCCTGCCGCTGAGAGGTAAGATTCTGAACGTAGAAAAGGTTCCTGTGACAAAGGTTCTGGAGAATGCCGAGATCAAAGCGATGATAAATGCATTTGGCTGCGGATTCTCACAGGGATTCGGTAATGACTTTGACATCTCTAAGCTCAACTATGACAAGATTATAATTATGACCGATGCCGACGTTGATGGCGCCCACATCAGAACATTGCTATTAACATTCTTCTATCGTTTCTTAAAACC
>JAFZXD010000028.1 GCA_017616955.1 Eubacterium sp.
AGTACCAAGTATATAAGAAGCCCCAGACCTTCTCCACCATAAAGTAGCAACGGAATCTTCTGAAAATAGTTCATTACTATATCCAGATCTTTACGCTGTTCACTTCTCCCAAGAAGTCCCAGATATGCACAATGACTATGATACGCTCCGCCCGCTATTATTCCCAGGCAGCATAACAAGAAGGCGGCAAATGCCACCTTATGCATAGATGGATCTGTAATAAAAACTATGTGATAAAATCCGATGCAATATAAAAAAGCTGCAACCGGTCCGATCCATCCACCTATCATCACTCGTTTCGGAGGCAGCTTTTTCATTATATTTATTATAGGATTAATAGTGCCGTCGTGCACAAAATCGTTCTGATCATAATACAAAGTCATATCTCCGCAGAACATAAGAATCGCCCCGACAAGCCCTACCAGCATTGTTATAAAAACCATGTACTTTTACTCCTCTCATTTTCGTTAGACTGATTTAACCATCTAGCATTATATATAATGAGAGCAGTTTTTTAAAGTACATTTTTCTTTTTCTTATTGCAAACTCATAATCCATTCCAGACAATCTTTGTTTATGGTAGTGAGTTGTTCTTTGGCATCGGCTTTCTGGAAGCCGCCATCAAAGATTGCTGTTAATATAGGCGATGCCTGAGATAAGTCACATAATCCCATGTGTCCTATATTCTCATAATGAATATTTGTATAAAGAGGATTGGTACTATCCAGGAACTTCGCGTTATTTCCATACTGAAGCCATTCCTTCAGATGCGGATAACTGGAATCGGAATAAATGTTTAATAACGGAACATTATAGTCACTATCATCAAATACAAACTTATCTTCTTCTACACCCTTTATGTCATACATAAATGGAGATTCCAAAGCTATACATCCAATCACATCGTCTCTGATTCTGGCCATAGCATATGCCGCAGAACCTCCAAGCGAATGTCCCTCAACTATAAACTGAGATGCGCCTTCTCTCGAAGTCCAATCATCCATAACCGTGTTCATGTCATCGATTCTGATCTCCATCCACTTACGGAATACTTCATATGCTTTCTCAGGTTCTTCATCCGGTTTCAAAGCTCCCACTTCTTTAAGGAATTCTCCGCTCGGACCACCGGACTTTCCGTTTTCATATTTTACACGTGCCGCCTGCCCGGGATGAGCTACCGCAAGTACGATATACCCATAACTGGCAAGTTCGCGGTATAAGGTTACATTGTTTTCAATCGTTCCACACGATCCGTGAGAAGCAACAACTACTGGTTTCTTCTCTGTTGAGTCAATCGGATACCATTTCCTTACTTGAAGCTGTCTGTTACTTCCGTCTTTCGAATATGGATCCGACTTATCCTCTGTAACCCAATAATCCTCTGAGGCAATCTTATATTTCCCGGTGGTAGGTATCGCCTTCACCGGCGGAAACAATATAAATCTAAGGGCGATGATTACTACCACCACTACTGCTATCGTTATAACCACTCGCTTCACCTTCTTGTTCTTAAATATGTTTTTCATTACTTATTTTCCTTCAATTCGCGTTTCAGTATTTTCTTGTAAAAATTCAGATCCGCTTTGATTCTCTCCAAGCCATATTCCAACATATAGAGCTGATAATTATCTATATTGGTTACAACTTGTTCTATCTTCTTTTCCCCGGAAACCTCTAACAGGTTACTGACAAGATCAGAATCATCCTTTATTCGTTTGGTATTTCGTTCTATAGCAGTTTTCCGTGTTTTATCAACACAGTCTTTTATGACAAGCAGTTTCTCATATTCTCCCTCAAGATCATCGATAAATGTTCTGAGAAAATCAACTCTCTTCTCCCCCGGAGCTATGCCAAGAAAGAAGAACTTTCCCAGCTCCATATTCTTCATCTTCTGAATATCTATCGGAGTTCCCGCCCAGTCTTTATAATATTTCACTCCTTCGGAAGTTATACTGTACTGCTTCTTAAGGGTGTTGTTTTCCTCGATTCTGGTTACGGAAATATAGCCCTTCTCAAGAAGCTTTTTAATTGCAGTTTGCATGCTTCCAAGGCTGTCGCTGCAGACTGTAGAGAGATTCTGTTGTATATAAGTTCGCATTTCATAGATAGTCATAGCTTTAAAAAATAGCAGACTAAGGATAATATTTTCCAATTAAAAAAGCTCCTTCCACATATTGCTAATAGGTATATTACTATTAGTAATAATAAATGTCAAGAACTATAAAATAAAAAAGTGTCTTCGACACATCAACTCCCCTGCCCCTCAATCATGAGGGGTGGGGTTTTCTTTTATATCTATTTCCGTCATAATAATCTTATGAATATTCTCCAGAACATTTTCAATGATCATTATGAAGAAATCATATACTTACTCAGACCTCGTCAGTCTGTTATTGAAAACATCGATAAGATGCTTAATTGTGGTGACCCTTCATTTGGTGGTGCTATGTATGGATACACCAATTGCGGAACTATGAAATTCGTTCCTTTCAGATGTAAGAGTCGCTTTTGTCCTACCTGCGGTAATCAATACTCTATTGATAGAACTAATTCCATGTCTTTTAAAATCATTAGAGTTCAGCATCGTCATTGTGTTTTCACCATCGATGAAAATCTCAGAGAGTATTTCTATAAAGACCGTCAACTTCTTAACTGTCTTTTTTCTTCTGTAAATAGTGTTATAACCAGAATGTTTCACAAAGATAATAAATCTGAACTTTTTACTCCCGGCTTTATACTTGTTCTTCACACCTTTGGCAGAGATTTAAAATGGAACCCTCACATTCACTGTCTTCTCTCCGAAGGATGCCTTGGTAAATCTGGTATGTGGAGAGCTAAAACTCATTTCAACTATACTTATCTTAGAAATGCTTTTCGAACTGCCCTTCTTAATGAACTTGAAAAGAACATTGATGATTCCCATTTTAAAAAAGTAAAATCTTCTTGCTACAGAAACCACGAACATGGTTTTTATGTTTATGCCAAACCAAACCGGTGTGATCCTAAAGTTGTAACAAAATATATCGGAAGATATCTAGGCCGTCCCGTAATAGCCACTTCTCGCATCGACAAGTACGATGGTCAAAATGTAACATTTCATTACAATAGGCACGAAGATAATAAGTATGTAGAAGAAACAATCCCTGCACTTGAATTCATAGAACGACTAATCCGTCACATCCCTGAAAAACACTTCAAAATGATCCGATACTACGGTATATACGCTCAGCATAAAGAATCCCTTTCAAAACTTAACCGAGCCATAAAACCTGATTTTCAAAAATACATATTAAAACGCTCCAACTGGAGAAATAACATTTTCATGTCCTTTGGATACGATCCATTGAAATGTCCTAACTGTGGTAAGACAATGTCCTTTCAAGAACTCCAGTATAATCATAAACATATATCTCTCGAAGAA
>JAFZXD010000292.1 GCA_017616955.1 Eubacterium sp.
AACTGCATCTCGACCATAGATGATGTTACGGAAGGAAGTATCATGATTGGTGATGATGACATCACTAAGATGAAAAGAAAGAGTAAGACAAAGTTCCGCAAGGAGAAGCTTGGATTCATCTTCCAGCAGTTTAATCTTCTTGATACACTTACAGCTTACGAAAATATAGCTATTCCTCTCTCTATTCAGGGAACTGCACCTAAGGAAATAGATGAAAAGGTTAATACAATAGCTAAGAAACTTGATGTGGATAAAATGCTGAAGAAGTATCCTTATCAGATGTCAGGTGGACAGCAGCAGAGAGTTGCAGCTGCCAGAGCTATAGTATCAGAGCCGTCTATCATACTTGCCGATGAACCTACAGGAGCACTTGATTCAAAGTCAGCAAAGATGCTTCTCAATAGTTTAGAGACAATGAACGAAGAAATGAATGCTACGATACTGATGGTAACTCATGATTCATTTTCAGCCAGCTACTGTAAGAGGATCCTATTCATTAAAGATGGTAAAGTTTATAAAGAAATCGAAAGAGGAGGTAAGGACAGAAAGGCATTTTTCGATGATATCATGAATGTTGTTTCTGAGATCGGAGGTGCTGAATAATGTATCTGAAATTAATATTTAAGAACGTAGTAAAGAATATAAAAGATTATGGAATATATTTCTTTACACTTATGATCTCCGTAGCTGTGTTCTATTCATTCAATTCTATAGAATCGCAGCCGGTTATAGAAGAAGCGGTAAATACAAACGGTACTATGATGGGAACACTTATTCCGATGATTCATCATATCTCAAAGTTTGTAGCAGTTATGCTTGCATTTCTTATCATATATGCAAATCAGTTCCTTCTCAAAAGAAGAAAGAAAGAGCTTGGTGTATATATGATTCTCGGAATGTCCGAGAGCAGAATGTCAGGAATCTTCGTAGGAGAGACAGTGATCATAGGTATTTTGGCTATGATAGTCGGTATGGGTGTCGGTGTTATTATGTCCCAGGGAATATCCATGTTTGCAATAAAAATGTTTGCATATGATATGTCGGAATACAGATTCGCTTTCTCAATGGTATCTTTTAAAGAGACTATTATATGCTTTGCCATAATATTTGTGATGGTTATGATATTTAATATTATTACTATTACAAAGGTAAAGCTTATAGATCTTCTTATGGCATCCAGAAAGAATGAAAGAATGGGTGTAGAGAAAACAGGTATGTTTGTTATAGTTTTCCTTTGCTCACTTATTCTGTTTGGACTTGCAGGATATCTTCTGTACTTTAAAAATGGTCTGTCATTTAAAACCAATGGACCGGCGATCTGTATAGTCTCAATCTGTGTCGGAACAGCTATGCTGATCTACAGCGTATCCGGAGTGGTTCTTAAGCTTCTTCAGAAGAATAAGAAATGGTATCTTAAGGGAATTAACAGTTTTCTCGTTCGTCAGATAAGCAGCAAAATACAGACAAATTATCTTACTATGACGGTAGTAAGCCTTCTTCTTACAGGAACTATATGTATCATTTCTGTCGGAATGGGTATGGCTTCATCTATGAATGAAACAGCTAAGAATGCGACTCCGTACGATGTTGTACTGTATAAATTTGAAGATGAAAATGAATCCAAAGATAGTTTTTATGATGATCTTCAGGCGCATGGTATGGAGATTGATAAGTCTATTACCGATTATGAAATAATAGCAGCCAAAACAGATGATACATTTACATATAAAGATATATTATCCGATACGGAAAACCTGGCGCCTGTTGATAAAAAGGATGTGGATAGTCATGTTACCGTTATGAGCGTTAGTGATTATAATGCTGCTATGAAACTTCAGGGTAAGGAAGAAGTAATTCTTGCTGATGGTCAATATATGATCAACAGTAATTACAGAGGTACTAATGAGAATATTCAGGCTAAATATGACAGTAAACCGGAGATAACGGTAGGAGGAACAAAACTTGTTCCTGCAAATGATAAAGTTCTTCATAATACTTATTACCTTACTGTTGTTGGAACGAATGATAAGGGTACTGTTATAGTACCGGATGCAGTTGCGGAAACACTTAATACTGATGCATATATGTTTCTTGGAATGATGAATCCGGATTATGATCAGCAGGTATTTAAGGATAATCTTCTGGTTCTGTATGGAGATGTTATTCATTCGCCATATAGTGGCTATACAAAGGATATGATTCAGGACGCCTTTTACGGAACATTTGCGGTTGCTGCATTTGTGGCTTGTTATATTGGAGTAATTCTGCTTATAATATGTGTTGCACTGCTTTCACTTCAGCAGCTTACTGAGACAAATGATAATGTATTCCGTTATCAGCTTTTGGGTAAACTTGGAGTTGAGAGGAATTTGCAAAACAATGCATTGTTTAAGCAGGTTATGATGTATTTTGGAGTTCCTCTTGTAGTAGCATGTATCTATGCTGCAGCAGGGCTGCCTAAGGTATTGCAGAAGCTTAAGGATGCGCTTGCTATGGAAGTGGGTTCAAAAGCAAGTGCCATAATCATCATAATGGTTGTAATCTATGGAAGTTACTTCCTTATCACATACTTTTCATGCAGAAGAATAATTGCGGAAAATAAGGGACGTTCAGATATAGATTAATCAAAAAATAACGGTTACATCGTAATATATACATTTTAAGATAAACTTATATATCTTTTGCCGGGATGTGTTATTATGATATCAGCTTAAAAAAGCAGAGTGTTTTATACACAACGGAGGGATTGTATGTTAAAAATATATGTTTGCGAGGATAATCAGGAGCAAAGAGATAGAGTAACACGAAGTATCAGTGAGATACTGGATGTAGAGAATTATAATATGGAAATGGGATTGGCTACGGCTGATCCCATGGAAATACTTGAAACTTTAAAGACAGAAAAGGATCTTGGAATCTTCTTTCTGGATATAGATCTTAATGCTAAGATAAATGGAATCGAGCTGGCAAATGAGATAAGAAAGTACCAGCCAAGATGTTACATAATATTTGTTACTACGCACTCAGAGATGTCTTATATGACATTTACATATAAGGTAGAGGCGATGGATTTCATAATAAAAGATAATCCGAGCGATATAAAGAATAGAATTCATCAGTGTTTGGACAATTGTTATCGCTTGAGTGATCAGCAGTCTGATGATGTGACAAAGAATTACATGGTTAGAATGGGAAGTCGAGTTAAAGCAGTTCCTTATACTGACATTCTTTTCTTTGAAGTGTCAGAGAATGCAAGAAAGATAATTCTTTGTTCAAAGAATTCAAAGATTGAATTTATTGGTAAGCTCAAGGATATTGAGAAAGAACTGGATAAGCGTTTCTATAGATGCCATAGATCAATCTTGGTAAATAAAGAAAATATAGAAGAAGTAGATGCGGACAGAGGAATCATTACCTTGACAGGTGGTGTAGAATGTCCTATGTCAGTAAGAATGCGTAAGGGGCTGATATAAATCAGCCCCTTTAGATTATCTATATAAGTGGTTTTAATTGCTTTGCGGAAGCATAACATACATCGTTATTGCTCATCAGAATAGTTCGTTCTTTGATGTCAATCTCACTGATGTGATTTTTATTGATCAGATAAGATCTGTGACATTGGTAGAATCTCTCATCAAGTGTTTCAGAGATATCTTTCAGCTTTCCCTGAAACTCAAATGTGCTTGAAGAAGTATGAATTATAACCTTATGCGCATTTTGTGATGATTCAAAATATATGATATCATCGTAAGGAATACAGTATTCTTTATC